>JADZBR010000069.1 GCA_020852035.1 Caulobacteraceae bacterium | reverse complement strand
GACCCTGGGGGGGGCGACGATCAGGCAGCGCTGACCCTTGCCGAGCGGGGCGACGATATCGATCACCCGGCCGGAGCGGTCCTTCAGGGTGGGGTCGTCCATTTCCATCCGCAGGCGCTCGTCCGGATAGAGCGGCGTCAGGTTGTCGAACAGCACCTTGTGGCGGACGTTCTCGGGCGGCTCGAAGTTGATCTGCGAGACGTTGGTCAGGGCGAAATAGCGCTCGCCCTCGCGCGGCGCGCGGATGGCGCCCTCGACGCTGTCGCCGGTCCGCAGGGAGAAGCGGCGGATCTGCGAAGGGCTGACGTAGATGTCGTCCGGTCCAGGCAGGTAGTTGGCCTCGGGGCTGCGAAGAAAACCGAAGCCGTCGGGAAGCACTTCCATGGTGCCGGAGCCGGCGATTTCTATGCCTTCCTCGGCAAGCACCTTGAGAATCGAGAACATCATGTCCTGCTTGCGCATGGAGTTGGCGTTCTCGATCTCGAGTTGTTCGGCCAGGGCGACCAGGTCGGCTGCGGGCTTTTCCTTCAGTTCCTGCAGCGACATGCGCGTCAGGCCCATGGCGGCGATCGCGGCCGAAAGGTCGGCGCCGTCGTCGGTATCGGTATCCGTGTCGGTGTCGGTGTCGGTGTCGAGCACGGCGTCTTCGACAGCGGTCTCTTCGGATTCGATGGGGGTGTCGTCAGACATTCGAGGACTCTTGGATTTGACGCCTCGCCCGGCGCGCGAAGGCGGACCGGGGGCGTGCTTTGCAATGGCTGTGGCGCGCAAGCGCCTTTTAGGGAGAGCCGAGGTCGCGCGTCGCGACGCTACGGCGAAAGGAGGGAGCCTAGCGAAACCACGCCGTCGGCCCGCGGTCAAGCAGGGTCGCTAGAAGGAGAACTCGAGCGTGACCGCCAGGACCATGAGGATCGCGGCCAGGAACGGCAGTTCGTTGGTGGCGCGCCAGAACTTCTCGCTGCGAAGGCGCTCGCCGGCGGCGAACCGGCGGCCCGCCCTGACGATGAAGTGGTGCCACCAGGTGACGAATACAATCCCCGCCAGTTTCACGATCATCCAGGGCTGCCAGAGGAAATCCCAGCCGAGCCGCTGACTGCCGTCGAACCAGATCAGCGACAGGCCCAGGATCCAGGCCAGGCCCATCGCGGGGTTCAATATGATGTTGATGGTGCGCGTCTCGGCGGACCGGAACACCTCCTCGGCCGAGGAGGCGGGCTCGGTGCGCAGGTGGTAGACGAACAGGCGCGGCAGGATCAGCAGCCCCGCCACCCAGGCCATCACCGCGATGATGTGAACCCCGCGCAGCAGGTCGTAGAGGTTCATCGGGCCGCCTCCTTCAAAGCGCAGCGGGGAAAGCCGTCCGGGCAGCGCCAGCCGCTCGCGGGCGTGACGCCGTCCGCGCCCAGACTCTCTCGCACGGCCAGGGCCAGGGCGTCCACGAAGGCCGCCTCCACCCCGAGCGCCGGGACCCGCAGATAGGTCGTGCAGCCCTTCGCGCGGGCCAGCGCGGCGTACTCATGGTCGAGTTCGACCAGGGTCTCCACGTGCTCGGAGACAAAGGCGATCGGCGAGAGGATCACGCCCACGCCGTCCGCTATGGCCTGGCCGATGGCGCTCTCGGTCGACGGTTTCAGCCACTCCAGGCGCCCGACCTTGCTCTGGTAGCAGACCTGCCAGTCCCAGCCCGCGCCCAGCCGTCCGGCCACCGCCTTCGCCGTCGCTTCGACCTGCGCCTGATAGGGATCGCCGGCGTCGATCACCTGCTGTGGCAAGCCGTGGGCGGAAAACAGCAGACGCACCGGAGCGGGTCGCCCGGCCGCCACCCAGGCCGCCTCGATCTTGCCCGCATGGGCTTCGATCAGGCCGTCGGCGATGGGGTAGCAGCAGACGGCGCGGCTGCGCCCTGGTCCCCGGTAGGCGCGTCCCCAGTCGGCCAGCGAGGAGCCGGTGGTGGTGGTCGAATACTGCGGATAGAGCGGCAGCAGCACGACCTCGTCCGGCGCGAAGGCGGCGACAGCCTCGGCGGCCTCGCCGGCGAAGGGGCGCCAGTAGCGCATGGCGATCTCGACCCGCCACTCGGCCGCGGGCTCGGCGGCTTCGAGCGCGGCGCGCAGGGTGGCGGCCTGGCGGCGGGTTTCCTCCAGCAGCGGCGAGCGCCCGCCCATCAGGGCGTAGTTGGCCTGAGCGGTCTTCGTGCGAGCCGTCGAGATCAGCGCCGCCAGCGGATAGCGCAGCAGCGCCGGCTGATCGATGATCGCCGGGTCCCGAAAAAGATTGAACAGGAAGGGGCGCACGGCGGCCAGGTCGTCCGGCCCGCCGAGGTTGAACAGCACGACGGCGATGCGCTTGCCGGCCAGGCTCATTTTCCGGTCACGCGTCGCACCACCTGCTCGATGTGCGCGATCGGCGTATCCGGCAGCACCCCGTGCCCGAGGTTGAACACATAGGGGCCGCGGCCCCAGCTCTCCAGGAGCTGATCGACGCGCCGGTCGAGCGCCGGTCCGCCGGCGCGGAGCAGCAGGTTGTCGAGCGCCCCCTGGATCGTCTTGCCGCCCTTCTGCAGCCGCTGGCCCAGCGCGATCGGCGCCTGGGCGTCCAGGCCCACAGCATTCACCGGGACCTTCTCGGCGTAGTTCTCGACCAGCGCGCCGGCCCCGCGGGGAAAGCCGATGATCGGCACGTCGACCCCGGCCGCGCGCACCTGTTCGACGATGCGGGTGTGAGGGCCGATCACCACGCGCTCGAAGACATCCTCCGGCAACTGCTCGGCCCAGCTCTCGAAGATCTTCAGCGCCTGGGCGCCGGCGCCGGCCTGCATGACCAGGTAGCGGCTGGTGGCCTCCACCAGGATGTCGAGCAGCTGGTCCAGCTCCGCCGGGTGCTGGTGGGCGTAGGTGCGGGCCCCCGAACGGTCCGAGCTGCGGCCCTCGATCATGTAGGTCGCCACCGTCCAGGGCGCGCCGGCGAAGCCGATCAGCGCCCGCTCCGGCTCCAGCGCGGCGCGCACGCGCGACAGCGTTTCGCCGATGGAGGCCAGGCGACCGGTCGAGGCCTCGATCTCGCCCCGCATGCTGGCCAGCGCCGGAAGCGGTCCCAGTCGCGGGCCCTCGCCAGCGGCGAACCAGAGGTCCTGGCCCAGCGCCTGGGGGATCAAGAGAATGTCGGCGAAGACGATGGCCGCATCGAAGGGAAACCGCCGCATCGGCTGCAGGGTGATCTCCGCCGCCATCTCCGGATTGAAGCACATGGTCAGGAAGTCGCCGGCCGTCTCGCGGAGCGCCCGATACTCTGGCAGCGAGCGTCCGGCCTGTCGCATGAACCAGACCGGCGGACGGGGAAGGGTCTCGCCGGCGAGGGCGCGGAGGAGCAGGGGCTGGGCCGAAGAACTCATGACCTGCGCCTTAGACCCAATCCGCAGGCCGGGCTCAAGCCTGACGGGCGAAGCGCTGCTTCCCTCTTCTAATCTTCAAGATTGAAAGAGGAATGGAAGAAGGAAGGGTAGGGCCAGGGAGAACCGGGGATGACCGGCGGCCCTACCCGTCCGGCGCACGGCCGATCCCGAGGTTGTTAAGGGTTCGTTAACCTCCGGGAGCGGACCTGTGAATTGCGGGGATGACCGGCCAACCCGCCGGCTGGCCTTAAGGAATTGTTAACCTCCCGCGCCGCGGCCTGTGGGACGCGGGTCAGTCGGTCGCAGGGCTGGCGAAAACCGGGCGAGGAGGAGATTCACCTGTGGGAGGCGCTTGGCGCCGGAGATTGCGAAACCCGCCGAGCGGCGCCCAGCGATGAACAGCCGTCGCCGACCCCCGGGTGGAAATGCACGATTCTTCCCCAAGCCGCGCGGGCTCGGCTAAGAGGGTGTCCGATCAGACGTCCCCGGTTATTTCGCCGAGATACCCTACGCAGATGAGCCCGGCGCAGCGCTTCGCCACCTACTTTCACGTTCACCTGGTCTCCGACTCCACCGGCGAGACCCTGAACGCCCTCGCCCGCGCGGTATGCGCGCGGTTCGACGACCTGATGCCGATCGAACACATCTACGCCCTGGTGCGGTCCATGCGGCAGCTGGAGCGGGCGCTGGAGGACATCGAGTCCGCCCCCGGCGTCGTCATCCACACCATCGTCGACCCGGAGATCCGCACGGCGTTGGAGGAAGGCTGCCGGCGGCTCGACATGCCCTGCCTGCCGGCGCTCGACCCGCTGGTCGCCTCGCTGCAGCGTTACCTCGGCGTGGCTCTGACCAGCCGGGTCGGGGTGCAGCACACCCTCGACAACGACTATTTCAACCGCATGGACGCCCTGAACTACGCCATCGGCCATGACGACGGCCAGGGCGGCCAGGACCTGGAGCAGGCCGACGTGGTGCTGATCGGGGTCTCGCGGACCTCGAAGACGCCGACCTGCATCTACCTGGCCCACCGGGGCGTGAAGGCGGCCAATGTGCCGCTGGTGCCGCACCGCCCGCCGCCCGAACAGCTGTTCAACCTCAAGCACGCACAGGTGATCGGCCTGACCGTCTCGCCTGACCGGCTGATCCAGATTCGCAGGAATCGCCTGCTCAGCCTCAAGGAAGACCGCGAGTCGAGCTACATCGACCACGAGGCGGTCCGCGAGGAGGTGGTGCGCGCCCGCCGGCTCTATGAGCGCCAGGGCTGGCCGGTGATCGACGTCACCCGCCGCTCGGTCGAGGAGACCGCCGCCCAGGTGATCAACATCCTGAACCGCGGCCACGGCCAGGTGGAGGTGCTGAGTTGAGCGTCATCCTGGCCTCCCGGAGCGCGGCGCGCTCGGCGGTGCTGGCCGGGGCCGGCGTTGCGTTCGAGACCGCCGCCGCGCCGGTGGACGAAGCCGCCGAAAAGGCGCGCCTGCTGGCCGAGGGCGCGGGCCCCCGCGAGGTGGCCGAGGCGCTGGCGGTGCTGAAGGCCCAGGCGGTCGAAGCCCCGGCGGGCGCCCTGGTGATCGGGGCCGACCAGACGCTCGACCTGGGCGGCCGGCTGTTCGACAAGGCCGAAAGCCTGGCGGAGGCGCGTACGCGCCTACTCGAGCTGCGGGGCCGGTCGCACCAGCTGCACGCCGCTGTGGTGGCGGTGCGGGGCCGCCAGCCGGTCTGGCGCGAGACCGCCACGGCCACCCTGACCATGCGCGATTTCTCCGACGCCTTCCTCGACCGCTATCTGGCGATGGACGGCGACCAGCTCCTGGGTTCGGTGGGCTGTTATCGGCTGGAGGGGCCGGGGGCGCAGCTCTTCGATACGGTCGAGGGCGACTATTTCGCCATCCTCGGCCTGCCGCTGCTCGGCCTGCTCGACCTCCTGCGCCGCGAAGGCGAGCTCGCCGTATGAGCCGCGCGGTGTCGGGCGCCACCGTCGTCGCCGGGGTCGCCGGCGCGCCCGTGCGCCATTCGCTGAGCCCGCTGATCCACAACGCCTGGCTGGCGGCGGCCGGGATCGACGGGGTCTATGTGGCCTTCAGCCCGCCGGCCGGGCGCTTCGCCGCCTTCGCCGAGGGCCTGCGTGGCGGAGCGGTGCGCGGGATCAATGTGACCGTGCCGTTCAAGGAGGACGCCCTGGCCCTGGCCGACGCCGCCTCGCCCCGCGCCAGCGCGGCGGGGGCCGCCAATGTCCTCGTCTTCGAGCCGGAGGGAACGATCCGCGCCGACAACACCGACGGCGCGGGCCTGCTGGCCGCCTTGGCCGAACAGGCGCCAGGATTCGACCCGGCCGCCGGACCGGTGGTGATCCTGGGCGCCGGCGGCGCGGCCCGCGGCGCGGCGGCGGCCCTGCGCGAGGCGGGCGCGCCAGAGGTCCGCATCATCAACCGCACGGTGTCGAAAGCCGAAGCCCTGGCCGCGACCCTGGGCGTCACCGCCGCCGTGGACGGACCGGCCGCCTACGCCGACGCGATCGCCGTGATCAACGCGACATCGGCGGGCCTCTCCGGCGACGGCCCGGCCGGGACGTTCGACGCCGCGCCGGCCTCGGCGGTGTTCATGGACATGGTCTATACGCCGCTGAAGACGCCCTTCCTCGCCGCCGCCGAGGCGCGGGGCCAGCGGATCGTCGATGGCCTGGCGATGCTGATCGGCCAGGCCAGGGACGCCTTTACCGCCTTCTACGGCGCGCCGCCGCCGGACCTCGACGTGCGGGCGCTGGTGCTCACGGAACTGGAGGCGCGCAAGTGATCACCATCGGCCTCACCGGCTCCATCGGCATGGGCAAGTCGACCACCGCGGCGATGTTCGCCGAGGAGGGCGTGCCGGTCTACGACGCCGATGCCGAGGTGCACCGGATCTACGCCGAGGGGGGCGCGGCGGTGTCGCCGCTGGGCGAGGCGTTCCCCGGCGTGGTGCGGGACGGGGCGGTGCACCGGCCGACGCTCTCGGCGCGGGTGGTCGGCGATGCGGCCGCGCTCGACCGGCTGAACCGGATCGTCCATCCGCTGCTGGGCGCCGGCCGCGCGGCCTTCTTCGCGGCCGCCACCGAATCCGGCGCGGACATGGTGGTGCTGGACATCCCGCTGTTGTTCGAGACCGGCGGCGAGCGCAACATGGACGCCGTGGTGGTGGCCAGCGCGCCGGCGCAGGTGCAACGCGCCCGCGTGCTCGCCCGCGAGGACATGACCGAGGCCAAGCTCGACGCCATCCTCGCCCGCCAGATGGCCGACGAGGAAAAGCGCGCCCGCGCCCACTATGTGGTCGACACCCAGCACGGGCTCGACCACGCCCGCGCGCAGGTGCGGGCGATCATCGCCGACCTTCGCGCCCACGGGCCGCACCCTCGCGGGGTTGAGACCGCGCCCGAACCGGGCCAATGAAATGGCGATGCGGCGGGAGATTGTCCTAGATACGGAGACGACCGGGCTCGACCCGCGTTCGGGCCACCGGATCATCGAGATCGCCTGCATCGAGGTGGAGGACTTCGTCCCCACCGGCCGCCACTTCCACCGCTACATCGATCCCGAGCGCGACATCGACGTGGACGCCGAGCGCGTTCACGGCATCAGCCGCGCCTTCCTCACGGGCAAGCCGCGCTTCGCCGACCGCGAGATCGTCGAGGAGTTCCTGGAGTTCGTGCAGGACTCCCCGCTGATCGCCCACAACGCCCCCTTCGACCGCGGCTTCATCAACCACGAGCTGATGCTCTGCCAGCGGGCGGAGCTGGCCGAAGCGCGCTGGATCGACACCCTGAAGCTCGCCCAGGCGAAGTTTCCGGGCATGTACAACTCGCTGGACGCGCTCTGTAAGCGCTTCAAGATCTCGCTGGCGGACCGCGAGAAGCACGGCGCGCTGATCGATACCCGCCTTCTGGCCGAGGTCTATCTGCAGCTCTCCGGCGGTCGCGAACGGGCGCTCGACCTGACGCCCGCCGCGCTGACTGTCGCCGTTTCGGCTGCCCGCCAGGGCGCCTATGGCGCGCGGCCCCGCCCCTTGCCGCTGCGCTCCACCGACGAGGAACGCGCCCGCCACGCCGCCTTCATGCGCGAGCAGGTGGGCGAGGAGACGTTCTGGGAGAAGTTCGGGCTCTGAGGCCCTGCGTGGTTCGAGACGCGTCCCTGCGGGCCGCTCCTCACCATGACGAACTCTTTGCTGCTTTAGTCATCCTGAGGGCCCGCGAAGCCGGTGTCTCGAAGGACGCACGGCCGCTCAGCGAATTGTCGGTCAGCCCCTGAGGAGCGCGCAAAGCTCCTCGAAGGACCCGCGGCCGCGCCGGCGCCCTCAGGCCGTGCCGATCTGGCCCTCGACCTGCGCCTTGCGCGAGGCGTAGACGCCCGCGAAGTCGATCGGGTCGAGCAGGAACGGCGGGAAGCCACCTTCGGTGGTGACGTCCGAGATCATCCGCCGCGCATAGGGGAAGAGGAAGCGCGGGCACTCGATCAGCAGCACCGGCTCCAGATCCTCGGACGCGACGCCCTCGATGGCGAACAGGCCGCCGTAGAGCAGCTCGACATGGAACACCGTCTCGTTGTCGCGCACCGCCCGGGCCGAGAGCTTCAGGTCCACCTCGAAGAGGCCGTCCTCACGGCCGCGGGCGTTCATCTCCACGCCCATGTCGATCTGCGGTTGTTCCAGGCCGCCGCGCAGGCTCTCCGGCGCGCGGGGGTTCTCGAAGGAGAAGTCGCGCACGAACTGCGCCAGCACGCGGATGCCGGGGGGCTGGGCGTCCTCGCCGTTGCCGTTCTGCGGCTGGCCCGCCGGATCGATGTCGCTCATCAGGTCTTCAGTCTTTGCGTGCTACCCAAGGGCCGGGTGGCTAGCACTCGGGAACGGCGCGTGCAACGTCGCCCCTGACGTGGGCGTTGTTCCGGCCTATATTGAACCAAACCGGTGTCTTCCTCGGGCGAGTGCGTTGCAGATCCTCGAACTGATCATTTTCGGCGGCCTGGCCGCGGTGGTGCTGTTCCAGCTCTACTCGGTGCTGGGCCGGCGCGTGGGCCGACAGCCGGAGGACAACCCGGCGCCGATCAGCGTGCAGCGCGACCGGCAGGTGGATGCGCTCGCGCCCGAGATCCTCGTGGATCCCGCCGAGGGCCTGACCGGCGTCGCCGCCGTGCGCGCCAGGGACCCGAGCTTCGAGGTCGGCAAGTTCCTCTCCGGCGCGCGGGGCGCCTATGAGATGGTGGTGCGCGCCTTCGCCGCGGGGGATCGCGACACCCTGAAGAACCTCCTGGCGCCGCAGGTGCTGGACGGGTTCGAACAGGCCATCGCCCAGCGTGAGGCCGAGGACCGCTCCGAGACCGTGGAGTTCCTGCATCAGCCGCGCGCCGACCTCGAAAGCGCCGACATGCGCGGCGATACTGCGAGCGTCGTGGTGCGCTTCCTCGCCGAGTTCCGCAGCCGCTCCAAGGGGCCCGAGGGCGAGGCGGTGGACGACCGCCGCACCGCCGAGCTCTGGACCTTCGAGCGCAATGTGAAGAGCCGGGATCCGAACTGGACCCTGGTGCGCGTCGACGCCGCAGAGGCTTAAAGGGCCTTGCGGGCGCTCTGGCCGGCCTTCGCGGCGCTGATCCTTCTCGCCGCCTGCGCCTCGACCCCGCGCGAACGCCCCCAGCCGCCGCGCCACCGTCCGCCGCCGACCCGGCCCGCGCCGCCTCGCCCGCCCCCCGCCGAGCTGATGCGCCTCGACCAGCTGCCCGGCTGGCGCGAGGAGGACCACCGCGCCGCCTTCGACGCCTTCGTGCAGGGCTGCGGCGTCGACCGCTCGCCGGACATGGCGCAGGCCTGCGACCTGGCCCGCCGGCTCGGCCGCCCCTCGGACGAGACCGCCCGCGTCTTCCTGGAATCGCGCTTCCGCGCCCAGCGGGTGGGCGGCGAGGGCCTGCTCACCGCTTATTTCTCGCCGGAATACCAGGCGCGGTTCTCCAGCAACGCCGAGTTCTCCGCCCCGGTGCGGCCCCGGCCGCCGGACCTGGAGATGGTCGACCCGGCGCTGATCGGCGCCGCGGGAAGCGCCAAGGTGGCCGCCGTCCGCGCCGGCGACGGCTATGCGCCCTATCCCGACCGCGCCGAAATCGAGGCGCGCGAGGAGGTCCAGCCGCTCGCCTGGATGCGGCCGGAGGACCTGTTTTTCCTGCAGATCCAGGGCTCCGGCGTGCTGGTGCTGCCCGATGGAAGACGCCTGCGGGCGGTGGTCGCGGCCACCAACGGCCTGACCTTCGTCGGCATCGCCCGCCCGATGCGCGAGGAGGGCCTGCTGGCCGACAACAATACGTCCGGCGAGGCCATCCGCCGCTGGCTCGCCGCGCACCGCGGGGCGGAGGCGGACCGGATCATGCGGATGAACCCGCGCTACGTCTTCTTCCGCATGCAGGACGACGACGGGCGCGAACCCGCCGGCGCCGCCAATGTGCCGCTGCCCGCCGGCCGCGGCATCGCCGTGGACCCGGCCTGGCACCGCTACGGCGGGGCCTTCTGGATCGACGCCGACGCGCCGGCGCTTTCCGGCGCTTTCCCGCGCTATCGCCGGTTCGTGATGGCGCTGGACACCGGCGGGGCGATCAAGGGCCAGGTGCGCGCGGACCTCTACATCGGCCACGGCGAGGCCGCCGGGATCGAAGCCGGGCGGGTGCGCCATGACCTGCGCATGTGGCGGCTGGTCCCGGTCGGCCCGGACGGGCGATGAGCCGCCGCGTCTCGGACGACGAGCGGCGGCTCTGGGGCCATGTCGCGGCCACCGTGCGGCCGCTGGCGCACGAGCCGGCGCCGGGGCTGGCCCTGCCGCCGCCGAAGCCGGATGCGAACCTCGCCAGGCCCGATGCGCCGAAGGGGCCGCTCGAGGGGATTGAGCCCGGCCGCAAGCGTCGCATCACCCGTGACCCGGCGGCGCTGGAGGCGCGGCTCGACCTGCACGGCCTCGACCAGGCCAAGGCCCGCGCCGAGCTCGCCGAGTTCGTCAACCGCAAGTGGGCCGAGGGCGAGCGCTCGGTGCTGGTGATCACCTGCAAGGGCGTGATGGGCGACGGGGTGCTGCGCAAGCGGACGCCGGAATGGCTCGGCGAGCCGGGCCTGCGCGAGGTGGTCGCCGGCGTCTCCGAGGCGCACGCCAAGCATGGCGGCGACGGGGCGCTCTACGTGGCGCTGAAGCGGCGGCCGAAACGGTGAGGCGCTAGAACCTTCCCCCGGAACGGGGGAAGTGGCCCGAAGGCGCAGCCGAGGGTCGATGGGGGAAGTAGGTGGACTGCAATCCACCTCCCCCATCGACCTTCATCGGGCTGCGCCCGCTTCAGGCCACTTCCCCCGTATCGGGGGAAGGCAGCCCGCGAGATGCCTTCTCCTCGAGCCCCGACCGCCCTTCGCGCTTGGCCAGCACAGCCGCCACCTCGTCCAGCGTCACGCCGCTGGCCGCCAGCAGCACCAGCCAGTGATAGACCAGATCGGCGCTCTCGGACGCCAGGGCCGCCTTGTCGCCCTGGGCGGCGGCGATGACCGTCTCCACCGCCTCCTCGCCGAGCTTCTTGGCGGCCCGCGCCGGATCGGCGAGCAGCTGGGCGGTGTAGGATGTCCCCGCGTCCGCGCCCCGGCGCGCCTCGATGGTCGCGGCCAGCCGCGCCAGGACTTGCGAAAACTCGTTCATGCCGCCGCCTCCGTCAGCCGCACCGGCAGGCCGGCGGCGGCCATCGCCCGCTTGGCCTCGGCGATGCTGATCTCGCCGAAGTGGAAGATCGAGGCGGCCAGCACCGCGTCCGCCCCGCCGTCGCGCACGCCCTCGACCAGGTGCCGCGTCGTCCCCGCCCCGCCGGAGGCGATCACCGGTACGGTCACGGCGCTGGAAACCAGCTTCAGCAGGTCGAGGTCGTAGCCGGTCTTGGCCCCGTCGCGATCCATCGAGGTCAGCAGGATCTCGCCCGCCCCGCGCTCGACCGCTTCCTGGGCGTATTCCACCACGTCGATGCCGGTGGCGGTGCGCCCGCCGTAGGTGAACACCTGCCAGCCGTCGTTGCGCCCGCCGCTCCCGGCGCGGGCCGGGCCGTGCTTGGCGTCGATGGCGACCACGGTGGCCTGGCTGCCGAAGGCGTCGGCGCAGGCGCTGATCAGGTCGCGGTTCTCGACGGCGGCGGTGTTGACGCTGATCTTGTCGGCCCCGGCGCGCAGCAGGCGGCGGGCGTCCTCGACCTTTCGGATGCCGCCGCCGACGCCCAGCGGCATGACGCAGACGTCGGCCGTCCGGGCGATCACGTCGAGGATCGCGCCGCGGCCCTCGTGGCTGGCGGTGATGTCGAGGAACATCAGCTCGTCGGCGCCGGCGGCGTCATAGGCCCGGGCCTGCTCCACCGGATCGCCCGCGTCGCGCAGGCTGACGAACTGCACGCCCTTCACCACGCGCCCGTCCTTCACGTCGAGGCAGGGGATGACGCGGTGTTTCAGCATGACCGCTCATCCCCGCGAAAGCGGGAACCCACGGAAGGGCGCGGGGTCAGCTGGACAGGACTGGGTCCCCGCTTTCGCGGGGATGAGCGGAATGTGGGAAATCCCCGCATCAGGCCGCCGCCGCGAGCGCTTCGCCCGGCTTGATGCCGCCAGTGTAGAGCGCCCGGCCGAGCACCGCGCCAGCGATGGGCGTCCCGACGCGGGCGCGCACCGCCTCGATGTCGCGCACTGACGCCAGGCCGCCGGCGGCGATCACCGGGATCGAGACGGCGTCGGCGATGGCGCCGAACACCTCGACGTTGAAGCCGGTCAGGGCGCCGTCGCGGTCGATGTCGGTGACGATCAGGGCGGCGACGCCGGCGTCCTCGAAACGGCGGGCGACGGTGAGGGCGTCCAGATCGGTGGATTCCAGCCAGCCCTGCACGGCGACCTTGCCCCCCCGCACATCGACGCTGATGGCCACGCCCTGCGGCCACTCCCTGGCGGCGGCCTTGACGAACTCGGGGTCGCGCACCGCGGCGGTGCCGAGGATCACGCGGGAGACGCCGGCCTCGATCCAGCGGGCCGCGTCGGCCATCGAGCGCACGCCGCCGCCGAGTTGCACCGGCACGCCCCTGGCGGCGCCGAGGATGGCGCCCACCGCCTCGCCGTTCACCGCCCGGCCCTCGGCTGAGCCGGTCAGATCGACGACGTGCAGCCACTCGAAGCCGGCCTCGACCCACTGGCGCGCCTGGTCGGCGGGGTCGGTGTTGAACACTGTGGCGGTGGCGAAGTCGCCGTGCAGCACGCGCACGCACTGGCCGTCCTTCAGGTCGATGGCGGGGTAGAGGATCATGGCCGCCACTCCAGGAAGCGGGCGAGGAGCGCAAGGCCGGAGCCCTGCGACTTCTCGGGGTGGAACTGAACGCCGGCCATATTGCCCCGCTGCACCGCCGCCGCGAAGCGCTGGCCGTGTGCGGCGGTCGCGGCGATGTCGCCCGCCTCGGTCGGGTGGAAGGCGAAGGAGTGGGTGAAGTACATCACGTCCGGCGCCGGGATGAGTGCACCCGCCGCGGCCGGCGTCACCTCGTTCCAGCCCATGTGCGGCACCTTCAGGTGCGGGTCGTCGACCTCCAGGCGCTTCACGTCGCCGGGAATCCAGCCGAGCCCCCGTGTCTCGCCGAACTCCAGCCCGCGCGTGGCGAGGAGCTGCATGCCGACGCAGATGCCAAGGAAGGGCGCGCCGCGAACCTGCACCGCCTCGGTCATGGCCTCGACCACGCCGGCGCGCGCCTGCAACGCCGCCATGCAGGCCGCGAAGGCGCCGACGCCGGGCAGCACCACGCGGTCGGCGGCGGCGATCACCTCGGGGCTGTCGGTCACGACGATCTCCGCGCGGCCGTCGGCGGCGCGGATCAGGGCCTTTTCGGCCGAGCGCAGGTTGCCCGACCCGTAGTCGATCAGGGCGATACTCTGCATGGGAAAATCCTAGAGCACGCCCTTGGTGGAGGGGGCGTGGCCGCCGGTCTTCGGGTCGATCTCGATGGCCGACCGAAGCGCCCGCGCCAGCGCCTTGAAGCCGCTCTCGGCGATGTGGTGCGTATTGTCGCCGTAGAGCGTCTCCAGATGCACGCAGGCCCCCGCGTTCATGGCGAAGGCGTGGTGGAACTCCTTGAACAGCTCTGTGTCCATCTCGCCGACCTTCGGGCGCGAGAACTCGACCTTCCAGATCAGGTAGGGCCGGTTGGAGAGGTCGAGGGCGCAGCGGGTGAGCGTCTCGTCCATCGGGATATAGGCGTGGCCAAAGCGGCGGATGCCCTTGAAGCCATCCAGCGCCTTATTGACGGCCTGGCCGAGCACGATGCCGGTGTCCTCCACCGTGTGGTGCATGTCGATGTGCAGGTCGCCCTTGGTCTCGATGTCGAGGTCGATGCCGCCGTGGCGGGCGAAGCTCTCCAGCATGTGGTCGAAGAAGCCGACGCCGGTGGCGATCTTCGACACGCCCGTGCCGTCCAGATCGACGCGCACGCGGATCTGCGTCTCCTTGGTGTTGCGGACGACTTCGGCGGTGCGCGACATCAGATCAGCCCCTCGGCGGCGGCGAGGTCCTTCAGCCAGACCTGCGGGCGCGGCCCGTAGTGCGAGATCACCTCCGACGCCGCCAGCGACCCCAGCCGGCCGCAGACCTCCAGCGGCAGGCCCCGGGCGAGGCCGAACATGAACCCGGCGGCGTATTGGTCGCCGGCGCCGGTGGTGTCCACGACTTTCTGCACCGGGTAGGCCGGGACGATGGCGGTCTGCGCGCCCGAATAGACCACAGAGCCCTGTTCCGAACGGGTGACGGCGGCCATCGGCGCGCGCTCGCGCAGCAGGGCGACGGCCTGGTCGAAGTCGTCCACCCGGAAGAGGCTGGTGATCTCGGCGGCGTTGGCGAAGACCAGGTCCACCTGACCCTCGATGAACTCCATCAGCGCCTCGCGGTGGCGTTCGACCACGAAGCTGTCGGAGAGGGTGATGGCGATCAGCCGGTCCGACGCGCGCGCCAGCCCGGCGGCTTTGGCGAACGCCTTGCGCGCCTCGGAGGGGTCGAAGAGGTAGCCTTCCAGATAGACGATGGCCGCGCCCTCGACGACTTCCTGATCGACGTCGGCGGCGGTCAGTTCCACGGAGGCGCCGAGGAAGGTGCACATGGTGCGCTCGCCGTCTGGCAGCACATTGATCAAGCTCCTGGCGGTCGCCGGCCCGCCGACCAGCGGCGGCACGTCGAAGTGGGCGCCGATCGCCCGCATGTCGTGGGTGAAGACCTCGCCCAGTTGGTCGTCGGCCACCTTGCCGATATAGGCCGCCCGTCCGCCCAGGCTGGCGACCCCGGCGACGGTGTTGCCCGCCGAGCCGCCGGAGGTCTCCAGCCCCGGCGCCATCGCGCCGTAGAGCGCCGCGCTCTCAGCCTCATCCACCAGCATCATCGCCCCGCGCTCCAGGGTATGCTCGGTCAGGAACTGCGCCGAGCAGGGCGCGATCACGTCGACGATGGCGTTGCCGATGGCGGCGACGTCGTAGGCGGCGGTCATTCAGCGGTCCTTGCGCGTTGGAATGCGGGTCGCAGTATAGGAAAGCAGGGAAAACGAGAAGGCGGGGGGCCGATGACGCTGCAGGATGCGTCCGATATCGCCCAGGTGATCAGCGCGGTCGCCGTGGTGGTGTCCTTGATCTATGTGGCGCTGGAAATCCGCCACAACAGCTATGAACTGCGGATCTCCACCCAGCAGGCGCAGGCCGACGCCGCGACCGGCTACCTGATCCCGCTGGGGCTCGACCCGATGCTGGAGCAGATCGTCGGCCGCTTCGCCGGCGGTGCGATGACGCCGGTGGACGACCTGCGCATGTCGCTGATCTGCAACGGGGTGTTCGCCCAGTTCCAGGCCGGGTGGGAAGCGGCTCGCATGGAGCAGCGCGTCCTGCGGCCGTGGTGGACCTATCAGGAGCGGGCGTTGATCAGCTGGGTGCGCTCGCCGCTGGTGCAGCTCTGGTGGAGCCGCGACCGCCTGCTGTTCGCCGACGGCTTTCGCGACCTGGTTGACGGCAAGCTCGCCGCCGTGCTGGCCGAGACACCGCCGCCCGCGGCGGCGCCCACCCCGCCTCAGGGCCAGACGACGGCGAGTTCGGCCAGCACCTGAGCCGTATCCCGGAAGTGGATCGCGCCGATTCCCAGCCGCCGCGCCGCTTCCACGAGGCCCGGCGTGTCGTCGATAAAGACCACGTCGCGCGGCGAAACACCCAGGCGTTGCAGCGCGAGGCGATAGATGGCCGGGTCCGGCTTGGTCAGCTTCACGTCGGCGGACGAAACCGCGTGGTCGAACAGCCCCGCCAGCTCCGGCCGGGCCAGTATCGCCGCCTCTGAGGACCAACTGTTGCTGAGCGCCGACACCGCCGCGCCGCGCTCGCGCAGCCCACGGATGTGATCGGCGAGCGCCTGATTGAACTCGCTGTTGAACGCCGCCTGCACGACATCGGAGATCACCTGCGGCGTGGCGCCGATCCGCAGGGCGGTCCGACGGCAATATTCGGCGCGGTCGATGTCGCCGATATTGGCGGCTTCGATGTCCGGCCCGTACCAGAAGCCGCTCTCAAGGTCGTCGGGGGCGAGGCCGGCCCTCTGCGCCCAGGCGCGCCAGAACGCCTTGTCGGTCTTGCCGAGGTAGAAAACGCCGCCGATGTCGAGAACCAGGTGCTTCACATCCAACCGCCCATGAAGAGTTCGCGCGAGGGACAGAGGTCGGCGATCAGGCAGTCGCCGCACTTGGGCTTGCGCGCCACGCAGACGTAGCGGCCGTGCAGGATCAGCCAGTGATGGGCGCGGGTCTTGGCGGGGTCGGGGACGACGCGCATCAGGTCGGCCTCCACCTGGTCGGGGGTCTTGCCGGCCGAGAGCTTCAGCCGGTGCGAGACGCGGAACACATGGGTGTCCACCGCGATGGCCGGCTCGATGTCCAGCTCGTTGAGCACCACGCTGGCGGTCTTGTGGCCGACGCCCGGCAGGGCCTCCAGCTTCTCGCGCTCCAGCGGCACCTCGCCGCCGTGCTGCTCGACCAGGATGCGTGACATGGCGATCAGCCGCTGGGCCTTGCCGCGATAGAGACCGATGGTCTGGATGTAGGGGATCAGGCCCGCCTCGCCGAGGGCCAGCATCTTGCGCGGCGTGTCCGCCACGGCGAACAGCTTTTCGGTGGCCTTGTTGACCGAGACGTCGGTGGCCTGGGCCGAGAGCGCCACGGCGCTGACCAGGGTGAAGGGGCTCGTGTAGTTCAGCTCGGTCTTGGGATGCTCGCTGTAGGCTTCGAAGCGGCGGAAGATCTCGTCGATGCGCACCCGCTCCTTCGGCGAGACGCGGCGGCGGGAAGCGGGCTTGGCCATGCGGGCGGACCATGCCGCGCGTCGGCGCCTCTCGCCAAGCGGCGACGGCGGGCGTATGCGGGATTTCGCATGGCCGAGCCGCTCTACATGGATGCGGAGATCACGCCCAACCGGTCGCTGTCGCGCACCGGGATGTTCATCCTGCTGTGCCTGGTGGGCGCGGCCAACGGGATCGCCGGGACCGTCTTCTGGATGAACGGCCTGTGGCCGGCGCCGGTCTTCATGGGGCTGGACGTGCTGGCGCTCTGGTGGGCGTTCACGATCCATAACCGGGCGCTGCAGCCCGAGCGGGTGCGGGTGACGCCGGCGGAGATCTGCGTGCTGCGCAAGGACCAGCCGGTGTGGCGCTCGCCCACCGCCTTCACCCGCGTGGCGCTGGAGCGGCGCGGGCCGGGCGATTCCCGCGTGCGGCTGTCGCTCTCGGGCAAGGCGATGACCATCGCGGCGGCGCTGAGCCCGGCGGAGCGGTTGGAGTTCGCCGGCGCTCTTGAGAGAGCCATCGCCGACGCTCGCCTGGGCGTTCCACGCTAACCCCACCACGTCACCCTGGGCCTTGCGCCCAGGGTCCCTCGACCTGCGTCTCAGACTTAGGGCGGCCTCGACCCGCCGTGCGCCGGAGACAGGGATTCTCGCCACAAGGGCGAGAATGACGGTGAGGGAGAATAGCGCGCCCTACTTCGGCCCGGCGAGCTTGCCCTGCATCTGCATGCCCTTGACCACGGCGATCTTCGCCAGGTTCACGCCGGGGATGAACATGTTGGCCGCCTCGGCGCCGATATCGAGCAGGAAGATCGGGTCGGCCAGCTTGCCGAAGTGGCGCTCGAAGGTGGCGCCGCCGACCCGTGTCTCGCCGGTGGCGGCGTCGAACTCGACCACCGCCTCCTTGCCCTGCCAGCGGTAGCGGAAGGCGTAGACCGGCCGGTAGTAGAGATCGATGGCCTCCAGCCGCACCGTCTCGGTGAGCACCTTGTCGGCCTCGATACGGGTGATCGCCTGGGCGAGCACCTCGCGGGTCAGGGTGGACGCGCGGGCCTCCGGCGGCACGAGGATCGCGCCGCTCTCGACCTGGGCGTTGAGGGCGTCGGCGTCGACCACCTGGGCGTCGAAGCCGAGGTAGCCGGTGAGGCCCGGCGTGATCTGCTTGCTCAGGCCGTCGTAGAGCCAGTCGCGGCGGGTCTCCTCGCGGCAGGTCTCCAGGCCGGAGAGGGCGAACTCGCCGCCGCTCGCCGCCAGGGCCTGGCCGCCGATCTCCACCTGCTGGACCTCGGGGCTGACCTTGATGCGGTAGCTGCGGGTGCGCTCGTACTCGTAGGTGGCGTGGGACTCGATCCGCCAGAACGGCTGCAGGCGCCGCTCGCGGTAGACGACCTCGTAGTCCTCGTCCTTCGGCTTGGAGAGAAGGCCGCCCAGCCGCGCCATCGCGCCGAACGCCTCGGTCCGCTTGGCCCAGGCGCGGCCCTCCGCGTGGTCCATGGTGAACCGGTCGGCGATCAGCAGGATGCGTTCTTCGGCGAGTTCGACGTTCATGGAGAGAAGCTACAACCTTCCCCCGGAACGGGGGAAGTGGCCCGAAGGCGAAGCCGAGGGTCGATGGGGGAGGCTGGGGAGCAAGCGCATGCTTCCCCCATCGACCTTCGTCGCTTCGCGACCTCAGGCCACTTCCCCCATTATGGGGGAAGGTTTCGCTCAGAGGATAAACCGCGAGAGGTCCGCGTTCTGGGCCAGCTCGCCGATGCGGCTCTTCACATAGTCCTCGTCCACCGTCACCGTCTCGCCGGAGCGGTCACCGGCGGTGAAGCTGATCTCCTCGAGCACCTTTTCCATGACGGTCTGCAGCCGCCGCGCGCCGATGTTCTCGACCGCGCCGTTCACCGTCACCGCCGCGTCGGCCAGCGCATCGATGGCCGCCTCGGTGAAGGCCAGCGTCACGCCCTCGGTCGCCATCAGCGCTTGGTTCTGGCGGATCAGGTTGGCCTCCGGCTCGGTGAGGATACGGCGGAAGTCGTCGCGGGTCAGCGCCTTCAGCTCCACCCGGATCGGCAGGCGGCCCTGCAGCTCGGGGAGCAGGTCGCTCGGCTTGGCCACATGGAAGGCGCCCGAGGCGATGAAGAGGATGTGGTCGGTCTTCACCGGCCCGTACTTGGTCGAGACCGTGGTGCCCTCGATCAGCGGCAGGAGGTCACGCTGCACGCCCTCGCGGGAGACGTCGGCCCCGGCGCGGTCGGAGCGGCTGGCCACCGTGTCGCTCTCGTCGCGGAAGACGATGCCCTGGGTCTCGGCCAGCGCCAGCGCCTCGGTGGTCAGGGCCTCCGGGTCGACCAGCTTGTCGCTCTCCTCGGCGATCAGCGGG
>JADZBR010000068.1 GCA_020852035.1 Caulobacteraceae bacterium | reverse complement strand
TGCGGCCCCTGCTCCTCGCCTTCGCCCTCGTCGGTCTCGCTCTCGGAGGGATCGCCCTCCTGGCCCTCCTCCTCGTCGTCCGGCTGCTCGGGCGCGTCGGTCAGGTCGTCGGACATGGAAAGGTCGCGCACGATCGTGCGGGCGATCCTCTGGAACGCCTTCTGGTCCTCGATCTTCTCCAGCAGCTGGTCGAGGTCGGCGCCGGCCTTCCTCTCGATCTCGGCGCGGAAGTGATCGACCAGCGGGGCCACCGCCGCCGGCGGCGCATCGCCCGTCAGCCGCTCGCGCACCATCAGCGAGAGGATCTCCGGCATCGGCGGATTGGCCAGGTCCTCGAGCTTGTTGAACCCGCGCTTGGCGACCGCCGCCTCCAGCACCGCGTTCAGGTTGGCCCGCACCCCGCCCAGCGCATTGGCCCCGATCGCCTCGATCCGCGCCTGCTCGATGGCGTCGAACACCGGCCCGCCGATCGCCGACTTGGGCCGGCCCTTGGCGTGCTGGGCGACATCGTGGTGGGCGATGCGCAGGGCCATCTGATCGGCGAGCCCGCGGATGCGCGCGGCCTCCGACGGGCGGAGGTCGCGCGGCGGATGCGGCAGCACCGCCCGGTTGCCCTGCAGCGCCGGGCCTTCGCCCGAATAGACGATCTCCAGGTCCGGGCTCTCGGCCAGTGAGCGAGCGGCGTTCGCCAGCGCGCGCTTGAATGGCTCGATCGGGCTTTCAGGGTTCTTGGCCATGACGCGACGGTTCTAGGACGCCCCGGCCGGAGCCGAAAGCCGGAACGCGAACATCACCGCCGCGTTGATGCGGGGACAAAGAATTTTGGAGGATTTCGCAATGCTCAAGTGGGCGCTCATCTTCGCCGTCGTCGCCCTGATCGCGGGCCTGCTGGGCTTCGGCGGCATCGCCGGCGCGGCGGCCGGTATCGCCAAGTTCCTGTTCTTCGCCTTCCTGGTGGTCTTCGCCGTCTTCCTGGTGCTGGGCCTCTTTGCGGGACGCAAGATCACCGGCGGATAGCTTCGCCGCCAAAGTTCAGCCGGCCGCGTTCGCCCCCCAGACCCGGCCGGCTGCAGCGCCCGCCGATGCGTTTCGCGTCGGCGGGCGCTTCTCGTTTCAGTGACCGGCGTGGCTGTTCGCGGCGAGCCAGGCCTGGCCCTGGCTGCCCGCCAGGTCGACCAGGTTGCCCATCGCCAGGTTGACGTCGATCAGGTGCAGCCCCCAGTCGTCCAGCCGCTGGGCGCCGACCATCACGTCGCCGCGGATGTCGTCGGTGCGCGGGTCGGCCGGATCGGCGTTCACATGCACCGCCAGGTAGTTGAAGCCGTCTTTCGACACGCACTCGGCGCTCAGCAGCCCCGGCACGGAGACGAACGGCGTCTCCACCGTCTTGCCGGTCGCCCAGGGTGCCGGCGGCAGCGACGCATTGGCGATCATCGAGCCGTTGGACAGGTAGGCGTGCAACTCGCCCTTGCCGCCGCCGAGCGCGGCGGGGTTCACGCAGGCCACTTCCATGGTCGAGTTGGGGTCGCGCGGACGGCCGAAGCGGCTGTTGGCCGGCGGCGGGACGGTGTCGCGGAAGCTGGCGTAGGCGATGGCGCAGCCGGTCTGGGTCGGGCTCTTGCAGAGCGGGATGTGCTTGAAGGCCCCGACATCCTTGCCCTTCTCCACCGGCAGGCCGGTGCCCAGCAGCATGGCCGAGACCAGCTGCTTCTGGATCGGCTTGCCGTCGATCTCCTTGGCGATCAGCTGGGTCAGCACGCCCGAGCCCTGGCTGTGGCCGATCAGGATCACCCCCCGGCCCTTGTTCTCGTGGGCGAGGTAGTAGTTCCAGGCGTCGACCACGTCCTCGTAGCCGGTCTGCGGCCGCGGTCCGCCGGCCGGCGGGGCCGCGCCGGTCATCGCATTGCGCAGCGCCGTCAGCGTGAACTGCCGATACATCGGCGCATAGACCCGGCACTTGGACGCGAAGCGCGAAAGCTGTTGCTCGACGACGCGCTTTTCCTCGTCGTTCGGCGTCATGTCGGAGATCACGCCGGGATCCAGCGACACCGTCGGATAGACGTAGAAGCAGTCGATCGGCGCCTTCGGGTCGGCCGTCCAGGTCTCCGTGGTCAGCGAACCGTCCGCCTTCACCACCGTCGCGGTGTTGTCGCCCGAGCACTGGTCGGTGCGGCCCGGCCAGCACAGCCAGTTGGCCTTGTTCGCGTAGTCGTTCTTCGGCTCGGGCTTGGCCTCGGGCGCCTGCGCGCCGGCCGCACCGGCGAGCGACAGCGCCGCCAGGGCGGCGGCGAGGGTCGTGATCCTGAACATGTTCCCACCCACGAATGCGTTCTTCGAAAGGTCGGGATGATGAGCGGTCCTCCCCCGCCGGGCAAGGGAGGACCGCAGGCGTCAGGCCGCCGCGGCCGCGCGCGCCTTCTTCAGACCGACGATCTGCAATTCGGCGAAGACGCCGACCACCACCGCCTGGGCGATCACGAAGGCGACGCCGAGGGCGTTGGGCGTCAGCCAGCCGAGCGCCAGGACGCCGAGGCTCTCGACCACCCAGAGGATGTTGACGATCACCACCGCCCAGGCCAGCGGCGCGGGCTGGACCGGGCGGCTGGCGAGCAAGGCGACCAGCCCCGCGTAGGGGACCAGAAACCAGCCGGCCGGCCCGGCGATGGCCGGGTCGATGCCGGTGAGCGGGGCGAGCACGCCCGCGCCGAAGGCCAGCAGCAGGCCGGTCGCGCCGCTGGCGACGGCGTCCAGCATCAGCACGCGGCGCAGGAAGGGGGAGGAAACGGTTTGCATGGCGCATCTCCGATCTAAGGCGCCGCCGGGGATCGGTGCGCCGATGCAGACCAGCATTCCCCCCGCCGCGCGGCCGGTCGATTACGCGCGAGGTAATGGCGCGGCCCACCTCGCCCGCTAAGTTCAGCGGCATGATCGAGACCCTCCAGAACCGCCCGGTCGGCGACCACCTGCGCGAATGGCGCCAGCGCCGCCGGCTCTCCCAGCTCGACCTGGCGCTCGACGCCGAGATCTCCACCCGGCACCTCTCGTTCATCGAGACCGGCCGCTCGCAGCCCAGCCGCGACATGGTCCTGCGCCTCGCCGACCAGCTGGAGATCCCCCAGCGCGAGCGGAACGTGATCCTGGTCTCCGCCGGCTTCGCTCCGGTGTTCCCCGAGCGCCCGCTCGACCACCCCGGCATGGCCGCCGCGCGCCAGGCGGTGGAACTCGTGCTGGCCGCCCACGAGCCCTGGCCGGCGCTGGCCGTCGATCGCCACTGGAACCTGGTCGCCGCCAACCGCGCGGTCGGCGCCCTGCTGGCCGCCGAGGACCAGAGCCTGCTGCAGCCGCCGGTGAACATCCTGCGCCTCTCGCTGCACCCGCGGGGCTTGGCGCCGATCATCGTCAACTTCGCCGACTGGCGCGCCCATGCGCTGGAGCGCCTGCACCGCCAGGTCGCCGCCTCCGCCGACCCGGCGCTGGCCGCGCTGCACGCCGAGCTTTCCGCCCTGCCCTCGCCGCCCGGCGTGGCGCGCGACGTGGCGCATCAGGACTTCGGCGGGGTGGCGGTGCCCCTGACGCTGCGGACGCCGATGGGGGAGCTGAACTTCTTCTCGACCGTCACCGTCTTCGGCACACCAGTGGACGTGACCCTGACGGAGCTGGCCATCGAGTCGTTCTTCCCGGCCGATCCGCAAACCGCCGAAGCGCTCAGGCGCGTGCAGCTGCCGTCCCACTGATCTCTCCCTCCCGTCGGCGGTGGGGAGGGAGAACGACGGCGACGCTTGCCGCCTTGCGATTCCCATCCCACCTTCGGCCCATGAGTGATCGGCCCACCGGCGCGCCAGAGCACCGCCTCGTGGCCGTGCTCGGCCCCACCAACACCGGCAAGACGCACCTGGCCGTCGAGCGGATGCTGGGCCACGCCTCGGGCATGATCGGCCTGCCGCTCAGGCTGCTGGCGCGGGAGATCTACGACCGCATCGTCAAACTGCGCGGTCCCAGAGCGGTCGCCCTGATCACCGGCGAGGAGAAGATCATCCCGCCGCGGGCGGCCTATTTCGTCTGCACCGTCGAGGCCATGCCGCTGTCGCGCGAGGTCGAGTTCCTGGCGGTGGATGAGATCCAGCTCTGCGCCGACCCCGAGCGCGGCCATGTCTTCACCCACCGCCTGCTGCACGCCCGCGGCCGCTACGAGACCATGCTGCTGGGCGCCGGGACGATGGCCCCGCTGATCCGCAAGCTGCTGCCCAGGGCCGAGATCGTCACCCGCGAGCGGTTCTCGCAGCTGAGTTACGCCGGGCCGAAGAAGATCACCCGCCTGCCCCGCCGCAGCGCCATCGTCGCCTTCTCCGCCGACCAGGTCTACGCCATCGCCGAGCTGATCCGCCGCCAGCGCGGGGGCGCCGCCGTGGTCATGGGATCGCTCAGCCCCCGCACCCGCAACGCCCAGGTGGCCCTCTACCAATCCGGCGAGGTCGACTTCCTGGTGGCCACCGACGCCATCGGCATGGGCCTGAACATGGACGTCGACCATGTGGCCTTCGCGGGCCTGACCAAGTTCGACGGCCGCCGCACCCGCCCGCTGCATCCGCAGGAGGTCGGGCAGATCGCCGGCCGCGCGGGCCGCTTCCGCACCGACGGGACCTTCGGCGTCACCGGCGAGTGCGAGGACATGGACGACGAGCTGATCGCCGCCGTCGAAGGCCACCGCTTCGCGCCCATCGAGGCGGCCGAGTGGCGCAACGCCAAGCTGGATTTCGGTTCGTTGAAGGCGCTGCAGGCCTCCCTCGCCCGCCCGCCGGACGTCGCGGGCCTGAAGCTGGCCGCCGAAAGCCTCGACGAGCTGGCCCTCAATCGCCTCGCCGAGGACGAGGACGTCGTCGCCCGCTGCCGAGACAACCGCGCCCTGCATCGCCTCTGGGACGCCTGCCAGACGCCGGACTTTCGCAAGGTCTCGCTGGACGAGCACCTGCGCCTGGTGCGCGACTTCTTCCTCGCCCTGACGAGCCGCGACCGGAAGGTCCCCGACAGCTGGATCGCCGGCCAGTTCGCTCAGCTGAACCGCACCGATGGCGAGATCGACGCGCTCGCCGCGCGCCTGGCCAGCGTGCGGACCCTCGCCTACGTCGCCAACCGCCCCGACTGGCTGGCCGCGCCGCAGACCTGGCAGGGCGAGACGCGCCACCTGGAGGACCGGCTCTCCGACACCCTGCACGAAAAGCTGATGGCCCGCTTCGTCGACCGGCGAACCAGCGCCCTGATGCGCGGCCTGCGCGTGCGCGGCGAGATGCTGGCCGGCGTCGCCGAGACCGGCGAGGTCACCGTCGAGGGCCAGTATGTCGGGCGCCTGCACGGCCTTTCCTTCGACATCGCCAAGGCCGGCTCGCAGCTCGAGGACAAGGCCCTGCGCGCCGCCGCCCAGGCCGCCGTCGCCCCGGAGATCGCGCGGCGCCTCGGCCGCCTCGCCGCCGAGCCGGACGAAGCCTTCACCCTCTCCCCCACCGGCGAGGTGCTGTGGCGCGGCGAGGCCGCCGGCGCCCTGACCGGCGGCGGCCCCTTCGCCCCGCGCGTGCGGCTCTACGGGGAACTTGGTCCGGCCCCCGCCCGCGAACGCGCCGTCCGCCGGCTGGAAGCCTTCGCCGCCGCCGAATCCCGCCGCCGGCTCGCGCCGCTTCACAAGCTCAAGGCCGCCGTCGACCAGGGCAAGGTGAAAGGCATGGCGCGCGGCATCGCCTATCGCCTGCTGGAATCCGGCGGTGCGCTCGACCGTGCCGCGATCGCGCCGGAGGTCAAGGCGCTCAGCCAGGTCGAGCGCCGCGTGCTGAAGGGCCTCGGCGTCCGCATCGGCGCCTTCAGCCTCTTCCTGCCGGGCCTGCTCAAGCCCGCCGCCCTCCAGGCCGCCCAGGCCTTCGCAGGCGGCGAGTGGCGGCCGGCCCAGGGACTCGCGCACCTGCCCGACCCGCGGCCGACGGACACCGCCATCGCTGCTTTCGGTCGCCGGGCGGTGGGCGCCTTCGCGGTCCCGCTCACCGACCTCGAACGCCTCGACGAACTGCTGCGCGGCGGCGCGCGGCAAGGCCAAGGCGTGGTCTTCTCCGACCAGGCCCGCGAGGAACTGGGCTGGAACGAGCCTGACGCGAACGCCATCCTGCGCGCCCTCGGCTATGTCTCGCCCAAGGCGCAGCCCGGCGAGCCACGCGCCTGGCGCCGCCGCAGCGCCAAGCCCGAGGTCGCGCCGCCGCGTCCGCGCCCCCGCCCCGGCTCGCCCTTCGAAGCCCTCGCCGTCCTGCGGCCCAAACCCGCCCGGCGTCGCCCCCGGCGGCCGAAGAAGGCCCGCGCATGAGCGAGGACGCCGGCGCCTGCCGCGCGGACGTTTGGCTGTGGCGCGCCCGCTTCTTCAAGACCCGTTCGCTCGCCGCCCGCTTCATCGAAGACAGCCGCGTGCGCCTCACACGCGCCGGGACCGAGACCCGCCTCGACAAGCCCTCACGCACGGTGAAGGTCGGCGACGCCCTCGTATTCGCTCTCGGCGGGCGTTTGATCGCGGTGCGCGTGGCCGGGTTCGGCGAACGCCGCGGGCCTGCGAGCGAGGCGCGCGAACTCTACGAGGTGATGGACGGCTAAAAGCGCTGTCAGAAGCGCTCGCGTTGACAACCGGGTCTCGCATCGCGACAACCCGCGCCGTTTCCGGAGTTTTCGACCGCAATGACCTACATCGTCATGGACGCCTGCGTGAAGTGCAAGTTCATGGACTGCGTCGAGGTGTGTCCGGTCGACTGCTTCTACGAAGGCGAGAACTTCCTGGTCATCCACCCGGACGAATGCATCGATTGCGGCGTCTGCGAGCCGGAGTGCCCGGTCGACGCCATCAAGCCGGACACCGAGGACGAGCCGGACGGCAAGTGGCTCACCATCAACACCGAATACGCCAAGATCTGGCCGAACATCACGGTGAAGGGCGACCCGCCCGAGGATCGGGAAGAATATGAGCGCGAGACGGGAAAGTACGAAAAGTACTTCTCGCCGAAGCCCGGCCGGGGCTCCTGACGGGCTCGCCCCAGGGGCGTAAGCCTTTTATTCCCATCATTTTTGTGCTATATGACAAAACGACGTTGCAGGTGCGCCCCGCGCCTGACCCAGCGTCATATCGGCAACAGCGCGCCACGAAACTGACGCGCGACCGGTCGAAGGCGAAGGGTGTCCTAGAGCGTTTCTTCCGATCGACACGAGAAGCCTCCGCGAATGCTGCGGGCGAGGCTCTTTTGTCTTTGAGCGGTGGATGCAAGGACTCAGCGACGCTGCCGGCCGGCCCTGGCTTCGAAAGGGTCACACATGAGCAAGAGCGGTCTGGAATTCTCGGTCGGCGATCACGTCGTCTACCCGGCTCATGGGGTAGGCCAGATCCAGGAGGTCGAAACCCAGGAAGTCGCCGGCTACTCGCTCGAGGTCTATGTCATCACCTTCGAGCACGAGAAGATGACCCTGCGCGTCCCCACCAAGAAGGCCGTCACCTCGGGCCTGCGCCCGCTGGCCGCCAACGACGTGGTCACCAAGGCCCTGACCACCCTGAAGGGCCGCGCCCGCGTGAAGCGCACCATGTGGTCGCGCCGCGCGCAGGAGTACGAAGCCAAGATCAATTCCGGCGACCTGATCTCGATCGCCGAAGTGGTGCGCGACCTGCACCGCGCCGAGAACCAGCCCGAACAGTCCTATTCGGAGCGCCAGCTCTATGAATCGGCCCTCGATCGCATGGCCCGCGAAGTCGCCGCCATCGAGAAGATCGACCGCGACGCGGCGGTCGGCATTCTCAACAAGTCGCTGCTGGTGAAAACGGCCGTCGCGGCCTGACGCCGAACTCATCGTCGAAGACGGCCAAGGCGCGGGGTTCAACGGCCCCGCGCCTTGCGCTATCAGGCGCCGGCGCGGCCCGGTAGCTCAGCCGGATAGAGCAGGGCTTTCCTAAAGCCAAGGTCAGGGGTTCGAGTCCCTTCCGGGCCGCCAGCGACGCCTTACGGCATAAGGGTTTGCGAAGATCGGCCGCTGAGCCGGGCCGCCGCGAAACGGGAACGAAGGGCGAAAAGGCCCCAACTCCGGGACTGGCGTCCCCGGAATAGTCCCGGCGGATGTTCTGGCCTCGTCGACGGAGGCGAGCATGAAGACCCAGCTCAAGAGCAACGGGACGACCGACGGCGCCGGCGAGATCTGGGCGGCGAGGAAGGCCGTGGGCCGTGCTAGCCGTCGGCTCGCAAGGCCTCAGTCAGGATAGCGCGCACGGCTTGCGTCCGGGTGAAACCGCGGGCGTCGGCCCAAACGTCGAGCGCCGCCAACTCGCTCGGCTCCAGTCGCGCGCTGACGCTGGTCGGCGCGATACGCCAGGCCAGTCTGGCGTCGCCAAACTCGCGAAACGCCCGAACCTCGGCGATCCCCTTCTGACCCAGGTTCGCCAGCCGGCGCAGAACCGCGACCAGGCCGGTGCGATCCTCCACGGATCCCCAATCCACGGCCGTCAACTGCCTGAGGTCCTGCAGTTCATAGTGGTAGATGAGCGCGTTGACGGTCCGGGTCGAGAAGCCGGCTTCCTGGAGCTGCTCCCTAAGATCGGTCTGCCGCCTCTCCATGACCTCCTCCAGTCGCTGGAGGCTGCCTCGCCCGGCGTGGAACGGCCATGACAAAAGGCAATAGCCGGCGAGACATCGCGCGAGCCGCCGCCGCTCATCGTATCGCGGCGAACGCTAGGCCCCCACGGCGACCCCGCCCTGGACGAGCAGGGACCAGGCTTCCTCGGCGGTCTTGGCGAAGGCCATGATCTCCAGGTCGCGCGCCTCGATCATCCCGTGGCTCAGGAGGACATCGAACGCGATGACGGAACGCCAGTATGCCTCGTCGAACAGCACCACCGGGATCGGCGGCGCCTTGTCCGTCTGGCGGAGAGTCAGGATTTCGAACAGCTCGTCCAGCGTCCCGAAGCCGCCTGGAAACACCACCAGGGCGTTGGCGCGCATCGCCAGGTGCATCTTGCGCATGCCGAAGTAGTGGAACTGGAACGTCAGGTCCGGCGTGGTGAAGGCGTTCGGCTGCTGCTCGTGCGGCAGGCTGACGTTGAAGCCGATGGAAGGGGCGCCGGCGTCGATGGCGCCGCGGTTGGCCGCCTCCATGATCCCGGGGCCGCCGCCGGTGGCGATGACGTTGGCCCGGCCCTGGGACTGGGTGGCGCAGGCGCCGCCTTCCCGGGAGGCGATACGGCCAAAGCGCCGCGCCTCGGCATACCAGCGCGCCTCTTCGCCGGGGCCGTCCTCGCGCACCCTGGCGCTGCCGAACACCACGATCGTGGAGGTCACGCCCCAGGCCCTGAGGGCGTGCTCGGCCTTGGCGTACTCCAGCAGAAACCGCACCCCGCGCATGTCGTCGCTGAGGATGAAGTCCTGGTCGAGCGCCGGCAGGCGGTAGGACTTCGAGGCCCGTTGCTCAAGGTTCGCGGGCGAAGACGTATCGTCCAACACAGGTCTCCTTCGGCGAAGCGTATCAGGCCAGGGCGCCGCCCCTTTGATCCGGCGCAAACCGGACGCGACGGACGGCTGCTAGCGTGCCCGCTTTCTCGGGAGTCTGAAATGCCGCACCGCGCCCTCGTCGCAGCCACCTTCGCCGCCCTCGCCGCGGGGTGCGCCTCCCAGGCCGGTCCGCATCGCGGCGAGGCGGCCTATCGGGACCTGGTGAACCGGGGACGGGCCTATGCCGGCGATGTCTGCCTGTCGTGCCACGCCCCCCGCGAAGGCCAGGTCTCGCCCGATCCGGCGGCGCCGCCGCTCGAACGGTTCGCGAACCTCTACGACGCCCCCTACAGCCTGCAGGCGAAGCTGACGGAGATCGCCGAAACCGGGCACTACCGGATGCCGCCCACCCAGCCGCACGCCGACGAGGTGGAGGCCCTGGCCGCCTATATCGGCAGCCTGCGGCGCGGCGCCGGCCAGCCCGGCGCCTGATCGGGCCCGCCGGCCCGCTCAGTGCGAGACGAACAGCGGCAGCGAATGCTGGCCCAGCATGGTGCGGCTGACGCCGCCCAGCACGAATTCCTGCATCCGTGAACGCCCATAGAGGCCCATCACCACCAGGTCGGCGCCGAAGGACCTGGCCTGAGCGCGGATGACCTCGCCCGCCGAGCCGTCGCTGCGGTCGACCGTGACATCGACCTTGTAGCCGCGGCGTTCAAACCGGCGCTGCAACAGCGGCTCGGCGCCGGCCTCGCGCCCGCCGGCGACCAGCACCCGGATGTCTTCGGCCTCGTCCAGCAGCGGCCAGGCGTCGCGCAGGGCCCGCGCCGCTTCGCGAGAGCCGTTCCAGGCCACGAGGATCCGGCGGCCGATCGATGTCGCCTCGACGTCCCTGGGAACGATCAGCACCGGACCGCCGGCGCCCATCGCCACGTCCGCAGCGCCGAGGCCCTCGACCGGGTCGGACTGCACGCCCCGGGCGCCGCAGACCACCAGGTCGTAGCAGCGCGCGGCGTTGAAGAACGCCCTTGTCGAGCCCTTGGGGATGATCACCGGCTCCGAACAAGCTCGGACGTCGCGCGCGGCGAGTTCAAAGCGACGCACCGCCGCGTCCGCCGCCTGCCCCACCATCTGGCGGTGATCACGCATCATCTCGTTGACCACGCCCGGCGGAACATGGCCGCCGAAGCCGCCAAGCGCCGGCGCGGGGAGCCGCGGCTCCACGAAGACGCCGGTCACGCCGGCCCGGA
Organism: Caulobacteraceae bacterium; assembly: GCA_020852035.1. Classification (GTDB taxonomy): domain Bacteria; phylum Pseudomonadota; class Alphaproteobacteria; order Caulobacterales; family Caulobacteraceae; genus Phenylobacterium. The sequence continues at coordinate 17,862 of JADZBR010000068.1, read as the reverse complement.
AGCGACCGGCCAGGTCGGACGCGAGCCGATAGCGCGCCGCCGATTGCTTGTCGTCGTCGATGCAGACGAGAATGTCACGAAGGCTCATGGAAGGGCTCCTGAAGCTCGGCCCATCCTGGATCGCCGCCGCGGCGACCGCCTTGACGCCGGTCAAGCCCTGTCGCCGCCCTCGCGAAGCGCGCCGTCCCGCTTCGCCCCCGGGGCGTGATCTCGATCAAGGCGCCGGCGCCGGAACCTGGCGAAAGATCGCGTCAGGAGGGTTCCATGAAGATCGCCGTCGTCCTCGCCCATCCCGACCCTGGGAGCTTCAACGCAGCGGTCGCCCACGCCTGCATCGGCCAACTCGCACGGCTGGGGCATCAGGTGCTGCTACGCGACCTCTACGGGATGAACTTCGATCCGCGACTGAAACGCGGGGAGATTCCCGGCGACAAGCCTCACAAGGCCGAACGCGACGTCGCCGAGGAGCGCGCCATGCTCGCCGAGGTGGACGGCTTCGTCTTCGTCTATCCGTTCTGGTTCAACGCCCCGCCGGCGATCCTGAAAGGATACGTGGATCGGGTGTTCAGCATGGATTTCGGCTACGCGCTCGAGGTCGACCGAATCCGCCCCCTGCTCGGCGGCCGCAAGCTGGTGAGCTTCTCGACCTCCGGAGCCTCTGAGCACTGGGTGCACAGCTCCGGCGCGCTGGATGCGCTGATGACTCTCTTCGACCTTCATCTGAGCAACCTGTGCGGCCTGAGCACCAGCCACACCCATTTCGGCGATGTGACCCGCGACCTGACCCCCGAGGCCGGCGAGCAGCGGCTGCGGCAGGTCCGACAGGTCATCGCCCGGCATTTCCCCGAACAGGCCCCGGCCCGGGCCGCGCCCGGCCGCGCCAGGGACGACCTCCTCCGGCGGCTCTAACGCTCAGCGCGCGAGCGTCGCGATGTGCTCGCCCATGCGATAGGCGTCGATGGAAAGGATCTCCGGATTCGACAGACGCTCGCGCATGACCGTCAGGAGCTCCACTTCGTCGGCGCAGGTCAGGGCCTCGAACACTGGCGGCGCCTGCGCGCGCTGCAGATAGAGCTCGAACGTCAACAGAAGGCGCATGATCATCGCGGAACGGGAAACGGACAGCCTAGTCCCCGCCCGTCCCCTGCGCGCCTCCGGGAAACTACCTACGGGGCGTCCCTTAAGCGTCACACCCGAATTTCTGACGCGGCTGCGCGCCTTTAGCCAAGACGACGTTGGCCGATGGAGATTCGCCATGTCGCTGCTCGGACCGCAGCTCAGCCGCAGCTTCCAGTCGGCCTCGCCGCCGCCCGACGACGATCACGACCTGGGCCGCTTCGGCGCCCGGATGGGCTTTGCGCGCAACGAAGAAATATACGCCCAGGACGAGGAGGCCGACCTGTTCTACCGCGTGGTTTCCGGCGTGGTGCGGACGACGCACCTGACCAGCGACGGTCGCCGCCACATCGGCGACTTCTACTACGCCGGCGACGTCTTCGGGCTGGACGCCGGCAAGACGCACCGGTTCTCGGCCGAGGCCCTGACGGACTGCGTGGTCCTGGTGGTCCGCCGCGCCGCGGTGGGCCGCGCGGCCGACACCGATATCGCCCTGCAACGGCTGATCTGGACGGCGACCTGCCGCGAACTGGAGCGGACCCAGGCGCATCTGATGCTGCTCGGGCGGCGCAGCGCCTGCGAAAAGGTCGCCAGCTTCCTGCTCGAGGCGGCCAACCGCGCGGGCGGCGACCTGGTCACGCTGCCGATGGGGCGCCAGGACATGGCCGACTACCTCGGCCTCACCATCGAGACGGTTTCGCGGATGGTGACCCAGTTGCAGAGCGAGGGCGTCGTGCGTTTCCTCGATTGCCGCTCCTTCAAGGTCATCCGCCGCCCGGCCCTGGAAGCCATGCTCGCCTGATCGGCGACAGGGCCCGGACAGGTCAGAACCGGGTCAGCAGGGCCATCCTCACCAGGTCCGAAAGGCTGCCCGCGCCGGTCTTGGTCATGACGTTGGCGCGATAGACCTCCACGGTGCGCGGGCTGATGCCCAGTTCGTAGGCGATCACCTTGTTCGCCTTGCCGGCGACGAGGCCGCGCAGAACGTCCTGCTCGCGCGGCGACAGGCCGCCGAGCATGTCTTCAAAGCGTTGCCGCTCGGCGGTCTGGGCCGCGCTCTCCGCATCCTTGTCGAGCGCCAGGCGGACGGCGCGCAGCAGGGCCTCGTCGTCGAAGGGCTTCTCGAAGAAGTCGGTCACGCCCGCCTTCATCGCTTCCACCGCCAGCGGCACGTCGCCGTGGCCGGTGATGATGATGACCGGATGTTCGATCCGTCGCGCGCGAAGCTCGCGGACCATTTCCAGCCCGTTCATCTCCGGCATCCGGACGTCGGCGACGATGCAGCAGTGCTCCTCGGGAGCCGCAGCGGCCAGGAACGCCGGACCCGACTCGTAGCTGCGCGCCTGGAACCCCGCCGACTCCAACAGGAAGACAAGCGAGACGCGCATGGCTTCGTCGTCGTCGATCACATGCACCCATGCGTCGGTCATTCATCCACCTCTTCACCGGACGCCAGCCGCAGGGTGAACCGGAAGGTCGCCCCGCCCGCTTCGTTCCCCTCGGCCCAGATTCGCCCTCCATGCGCCTCGACGATCGTCCGCGAGATCGAAAGGCCGACACCCAGGCCCTGCACCTTGCTGGTGATGAAGGGCTGGAACAGCGTCGGCGCGATTTCCGAACCGATGCCGGGGCCGGTGTCCGCGACGGCGACCTCGACCATGTCCGCGCCGGACCGCGCGGTGCTCACCACCAGTTCGCGGCGCGAGGATTGCTCCATCGCGTCTATGGCGTTGCGCATCAGGTTGAGCACGACCTGTTGCACCTGGACCTTGTCCGCCAGGACCTGATCGGCGCCCGGATCCAGCACGAAACGCAGCCGCACGCCCTGTTCCTTGGCGCCCACCATCGCCAGGGCGCCGGCTTCTTCCAGAAGCTTGGGGAGGCTCTCGATGCGTCGCTCGGTCTCGCCGCGGGCGACGAAGTCGCGCAGCCGCCGGATGATCTGGCCGGCGCGCAGGTTCTGTTCGCCGGCGCTGACCAGCGCCTGCTCGATCCTGGCCTTGTCGACCGGGTCCTGCTGCAACAGGCGGGCCGACCCCTTCACGAAGTTGGCGGCGGCCGACAGCGGCTGGTTCAACTCGTGCGCCAGAGCGGACGCCATCTCGCCCAGCGCCGTCAGCCGCGAAACGTGCACCAGTTCGGCCTGCAGATCCTGCAGCCGGCGCTCGGTCGCCTGCCGCTCGGAAAGGTCGCGCACGAAGCCGGTGAAGTGCCGCTGGCCGCCGGAGCGCATCTCCCCGACCGAGAGCTCCATCGGGAAGGTCGAGCCGTCCTTGCGCTCGCCGACCACCACCCGGCCGATACCGATGATCCGCCGCTCGCCGGTGGTCATGTAGCGCAGCAGATAGCCGTCGTGGGCGTCCCGGTATGGGTTTGGCATCAGCATGCTGACGTTGCGGCCGATCGCCTCGTCGGCGCGCCAGCCGAACAGCCGCTCGGCCGCGGCGCTGAACGACTGCATGACGCCCCGCTCGTCGATCACGATCATGGCGTCCGGCACGGTGTCGAGGATCGACTTCAGGTGCGCCTCGCGGGCCGCCACGGCGGCCAGGGCGGCGGCGGCGTCCGCCTGGCCGCGCCGCCAGCGGTCGCCCGCCACGCTGCTCGCGACCCCGAGCGCCACGAAGATCCCGGCGACCGTCATATTGGCCGCATCGCCGTAGAGGTCCGGCGCCAGCACCAGATTGAGCGCCACGCTTAGCGCCGTCGCCAGCAGGGTGGGGCCGGCGCCGCCGAACACCGCCGCCGCCATCAGCGCGGGCACGAAGATCAGAAAGCTCGGCCGGTCGGCGAAGACTGGTTCGAACAGCAGCCGCACGGTCAGGCAGACGCCGGTCGCCAGCAGCGCCAGGACGTAGCCGGTAAGACGAAGCGGGCGGGCCGGCGCCGCCACGCCCTCGCTGCGACCGTTCTGCATCGCGCTCCGGTAGGCCCGCCCGCCGCCCGGTGCAAGCAAGCTTCGCCGGAAGCGCGGGCGATTCCCGCGACGGCCACGGCGCGCCGGCGGCTTTCCTGTCAGCGGCGGGCTTTCAGCAGCATCGGCGCATAGGCCGCCGCGAAGCCGCCGAACGCCAGCGACCAGAGGCTGACCGAGGCGATCAGCAAGGCGGCGTCGGCCTGGGGCCAGAACGGCGCGGCGACCCGCAGGACCGCGGCTCCGAGAATCGCCAGATAGATGGCCAGCGTGCCGGCGTCGGCCGCCAGCGGGCGGCCCGAGTGGCCGCGGGTCGCGCGGGTCATCACCGCCAGCGTCATCACCCCGACCGCGCCGGCGGTCAGCGCATGCACCCCCGCCGTTCGCGGGATCTCCTCGAACAGCACCGAAGCCCCCAGGAGCGCCAGGCCGGCGGCCAGCCAGCCGTAGCCGAGGTGCAGGATCCACAGCAGAGGCTCGCGCGCCGCCAGCCAGCCGCGCCAGCGCGCGAGCCGGAGGCCATTCAGCACCCCCGCGCCCGCCAGCAGCGCGCCGGTGAGCGCCGCCTCAGGGGCGATCGCCCATCCGAGCGCCCCGGCGCCGGTGACGGCGAGCGCGGCCCTGTCCACCATGCCGAACGTCGCCGGGCCGCCCTGGACGCCCTGGGCGCGGAGCCAGTTGCCCGTGAAGCTGGGCGTGATGCGCCCGCCGATCAGGGTCAGCAGCATGATCGCCGCCGCCAGGGCCAGACGCTCCCCGAGGTAGGAGTAGCCGAGCGCGGCGTTGAAGTGGAACGCCACATTGGCCAGGGCGAGCGCCGTCACCAGGCCGCAGACCGGCAGGTTGCGCCAGTTGCGGCCGCTCAGCACCTCGCGCCAGATCACCCCGGCGAAGGCGATCAGGAAGGCGCTGTCGATCGCCGCCGCCAGCGGCCCGAGCGCGAACTCGGCCAGCATGGCGATGCGGCCGGCGAGCCAAAGGCCGGCCAGCGCCGCGAGCGGCCCGCCCACCACCGGCATTCGCCCCGTCCAGTTGGGCACGGCCGTGGTCAGAAAGCCCGCCACGATGGCGGCCAGGAAGCCGAACAGCATCTCGTGGACATGCCAGTCGCGATGCCCCGCCAGGCCCGCGCCGCCGAGATACATCCAGACCCACAGCGGCGCGGCGAGCGCCGCCCAGACGGCGCCGCCGAAGAAGAACGGCCGAAAGCCCAGGCTCAGAAGCGCCGGGCCGGCGTAGGCCCTGCGCGCGCTTGCGGTTCCCATTCCGGGTCTCCCTTCACGGCGCCTTCGGCGAAGGCTTGCGGACCCCACCCTGGACCGGCGCGCGGCGGCCGGCGTTGTCGGGGCGCAACCTCGTGCGAAACGGCTCTCCGACCTCGAGCTGCTGGGCGGCGGCCAAGGTCAAACGGCCTTTGCGTGGCGGTTCTGGCCGGCCGGCAGCCGCTCGTCGAAACCCGCCGCGACGGCCCGCATCAGGCGGCGGGCGTTCTCGGGGATTTCCACGCGGCGGCCCTGTCGCCGGCAAAGCCCGTCGCGCTCGGCTTCGGCCAGGCTCTCGAGGCTGGCGTCCAGCGTCTCCGGGGCGAAACCGTGCGCGATGCAGATCGCCTCGACGTCGGCCGACAGATCGCACATCAGCCGTTCGATGACCGCGGCCCGCAGCCGGTCGGCCGGCGTCAGGGGCAGCTTGCGCGCCAGCGGCAGCCGCCCCTCCCGCACCGCGCGGCTCCAGTCGTCGGTCGCCACCGCGTTCTGGACGAAGCCCTCGCGGAACTGCCCGATCGAGGACGGCCCCACCGGAACCAGCACGGGGGCGGGATCGTCGGTGTAGCCCTGGAAGTTGCGGCGGACGCGCCCCTCCGCGGCCGCGCGGGCCAGCGGGTCGCCGGGCCGGGCATAGTGATCCAGCCCGATCCGCACGTAGCCGCCATCGGTCAGCGCCTGGTCGGCGGCGTCCGCCTGCGCCCAGCGGCCGGCGACGTCGGCCAGGTCGGCGTCCTTGATCATCACCTGGTGCTTCTTCATCCAGGGCACGTGCGCGTAGCCGAAGACCGCGATGCGGTCGGGCCTGAGGCGCAGCGCCAGGTCCACCGTCGCCGCGACGCTGGCAGGGGTCTGGGACGGCAGGCCGTACATCAGGTCGAAGTTGATCGCCTCGACGCCGCGGGCGCGCAAGCGCTCCACCGCCTCGGCGACCCGCTCGAAGGGCTGGATGCGGTTGACCTTCGCCTGGACCGGCGGGTCGAAGGTCTGCACGCCCAGGCTGGCGCGGGTGACGCCGCCTTCGCCCAGGGCGTCGATGAAGGCGGCGCTGAGCAGCGCCGGGTCGAGTTCCACCGCGACCTCGGCGTCCGGACGAAGGCGCAGGCGATCGGCGAGCCTGCCGACGAGCCTCAGGAAATGCTCGGGCGAGAGCGCATTGGGGCTGCCGCCGCCGAAGTGCAGGTGCGCGGCCCCGGCGTGGTCGCCCAGGGCCTCGGCCACCAGATCGATCTCACGGTCGAGGATCTGCTGGAAGGCGTCGATGCGGTCGTAGGTGTGGGCCACGGTGGTGTGACAGCCGCAATACCAGCAGAGCCGGCGGCAGAACGGCACGTGCACATAGGCCGAGATCACCTCCCGCGGCCGGGTCTGGGCGAACCAGGGGCGTGGCGTCTCGGCGCCTTCCGCCGGCTGGAAGGCCAGCGCGGTCGGATAGCTGGTGTAGCGCGGCAGGTTGCGGCCGGCGTGGTGCAACTGCGCGGCCGTCGGAGGCGCCGGCGCGGACGGCCGGGATGTCGCGATGGAAGCGGGCATGCTGGGTCCGGTGGAGTGGTCGTCGGTTTCTAGCCAGGCGGAACGGGCCGCGAAATTCGGGGGCGGCCCCTAAGTAGTTGCCCCAGGTCGACGCCCCGCCCGCCCGGCGCTAGGGCAGGATCGCCAGGCAAGCGGAGGGGCCGATGACCCTTCACCTCGACCCCGTCGCGCTGAACGGCGCGGAACTCTTCGACGCGCTCGGCGAGGACGACCGCATGGACGTGCTGCGCGCCGGCACGGTGCGGCGACTGGCGAAGGGGCGACGGATCTTCGCCCAGGGCGACCCCGGCGAGACCTGCCACACCCTGCTGGACGGTCGCGTGAAGATCGTTCAGTCGCGGCCGGACGGCGGCCAGTCGGTAATCCGCTTCATCGGCCCGGGCGAGATGTTCGGCACCGTCGCCGCGCTGATGGACAGGCCCTTCCCCGCCGATGCGGTGGCGGTGGTCGACAGCGTCGAGATCCATTGGCCGGTGACGGCGATGCGCCGCCTGATGACAAGGTTCCCGCAGCTGGCGATCTGCTCGGCGGCCTCCGCCGGCCGGCGGCTTTTCGAGTTGCAGGAGCGGCTGGGCGAGCTTTCGGCAGAGCGTGTCGAGCAACGCATCGCCCGCACCGTCGCAAGGCTCGTGCGCCAGGCCGGCCGGCGGACCGAGGAGGGCGTCGAGATCGACTTCCCGATCACCCGCCAGGACCTCGCCGAAATGACCGGCTCCACCCTCCATACCGTCAGCCGCACGCTCTCGGCCTGGGATGAGCGCGGCGTCACGGCCAGTTCCCGGCGCCGCCTGGTGGTGCGCAAGCTGCACCTGCTGCTGGAGATCGCCGACCCGGACGACGGCTGAGGCCGGGCGGCGCGGCGCGATCACGTCCGCAGGCGGGGGAACAGCACCCGCTCCTCGAGCTGGGCGTGCTGGCGGAACTCGCGGTCGAACTTGCGGCACAGCCCATAGAGTTCGCGCCAGAGCTCGCAGGCCCGCGGCGGCGGCGTGAAGTCCCCGGTTCGGCGCACCAGGCGCTCCAGCCGTTCGTGCACGGCTTCGTGGTCCGTGGCGAGGGTCCCGGCCGCCAGCGCCAGCCCCGCGCCCCGCCCCTGAACGATGTGCGGGAAGACGTGCGCCTCCTCCTGCTCCTGATGACGCCGCAGGTCCTCCAGCAGGCGCTCCAGCTCCCCGGCCAGGCCGGAAAGGAACGCCGCCTGCCGCCGATGCGTCTGCGCCAGCCGCTCGGCCAGGTCGCAGGCGGCGGCCAGGTCGCGAAGGTGCGCGTCGTGATACTGGATGATCAGCCGGATGAGGTCCGCGTCCTCCAGCGCCGCGGCGCGGTCCAGGATCGATGTGGAAGTCGCCGGCGGATCGGGCATGGGCAAGCTCCAGCAGGCCGTGGAGGGCGCTCAGCCCGCCGCCAGCCGCTCGGTCAGGGCCTCGCGCGCCGCCCGGAAATGCTGGCCGGGGAAGGCGATGGGCGCCCCGGCCAGCGCCGCGCCGAGCATCTGCAGGTGCGCCGACCAGCCGGCGAAGGCGACGGCGGCGTTCTCGCCGGCCGGGACGGCGACCGTCAGGCCGATCACGGAGCCATCGCCGGCGGGGGCTATGCGCCATTCCACCGGCCGCGCCGGCTGGCCCTCGCCGCTCCAGGAGTAGGCCAGCCGGCGTTCCGGAGACCAGGCGCTGACCACGCTGTCGATCGCCGCTCCGCTGACCTCGAAATCGATCCGCACCGCGCCGCCGGGCCGCGGCTCGATCGTTCCCGGCGCCAGCCACTGGACCATGCCGTCCGGCTCGGTGAGGGCGCGCCATACCTCCGCCGGCGGCTGGGCGACCTCCAGGGTGAAGTCGCAGGCCGCCGCGCCGTCGCCGCCCGAGCGCAGCACCGCGTCGTTGAGGATGTCGGACATGGGAACCTCCTCCCGCCTCGATGCCGGCCGGCTGGCCCGCCGTCGTTGCGCTGGCGCAAGCTCCGGCCGCGAAGGACGGGCCCGGACCGTCGGCGGTTGTTTGATCCAGGTCATGGGCCGCCCCTCGGCGCGCGCACATGATCGGCGCATGACCACCCCCTACGAGTTCTATGTCTCGGACTCGCACCGGCGGCCCCGCTTCGTGCCGGTCGTCTGCGAGTCGGAACGCGACCTCGTGCGACGGGCCCGCGAACTCCTCGAGCAGGAGCAGGCCGAGGCGGTCGAGGTGCGGTGCGGCGACAGGATCGTCTTCCGCCTGGTCAGCTGAACAGCGGCGCCCCGATCAGCCCGCGGCGACTTTTCCGCCCATCGGCTCCTCCGGCTCGAGGACCTGCTCCATCGCCGACAGCAGCAAGGCCACCTCGATCGGCTTGGTGACGCAACGGTCCATGCCGGCGGCCAGATACTCCCGGACCTGATGATCCAGCGCATTCGCCGTCAAGGCGATGACCGGGATCCGCCCACGGCCGCGCTCGCGTTCGAGACGGCGAATCTCGCGGGTGGCCTGCACGCCGTCCATCTCGGGCATGCAGATGTCCATGAGCACCAGGTCGAACGGCGCCTGCGTCCAGGCGTCGACGGCCGATCGGCCGTTCTCGGCGACGACGACCTCGACGCCCGCCTGGGCCAGCAAGGTGCGGAGAACCAGCTGGTTGGTGAGGTTGTCCTCCGCCGCCAGGACCCGCAAGGGACGGTCCGCCTCCATCGGCGCTTCCGGCCCGTCCGCCGCCCGCGAGGCGATAGAGGGCCCGGCGTAGGCCAGGGGCGCGAGCAACACGAAGGTGCTGCCCGCGCCCGGCCGGCTTTCGACGCTCACCTCGCCCCCCATGCGGGCGGCGAGTTCGCGGCAGATGGTCAGGCCAAGGCCGGCCCCGCCGAACCGCCGCGTGGTCGAGGCGTCAGCCTGGCTGAACGGCCGGAAGAGCGTCTCCTGCTGTTCAGGGGTGATGCCGATGCCGGTGTCCTCCACCACGATGCGGAGCCACGCGCCGGTCCGCTCGGCGGTGAGGCGGACCTGGCCCTGATGGGTGAACTTCACGGCGTTGGAGAGCAGGTTGTAGACGATCTGCCGCAGCCGGGTGGGGTCCCCGCGATAGATCCCCTCCGCGCCGGCGACGTCGATCGCCAGCGACAGGCCCTTCGCGTTCGCCAGGGGCGTGAAGGCTGCGCCGGCGCCGCTGAGCAGGTCCAGGAAATCGAACTCGATCTCCTCGAGATCGAGCTTGCCGGCCTCGATCTTCGACAGGTCCAGCACGTCGTTCAGGATCGAGAGCAGAGCCTCACCGGACTCGCGGATAATCGACAGCCGGGCGCGCTGGGGCGGGCTGAGCTCGTCGCGGCCCATAGCCTGCACCATCCCCAGCACGCCGTTGAGCGGCGTGCGGATCTCGTGGCTCATGGTGGCCAGGAAGGTGCTCTTGGCCACGCTCGCCGCCTGCGCGGCCTCGGCCGCCCTTTGGAGTTGCGACCTGGCGTCGACCCGCGCGGTGACATCGCGAAGCGCCCCGATCAGGCGAAGAGGCCGCCCGGCGGCGTCCTCCACCAGTTCGGCGGTGATCACCGCCCAGACCGCCCGGCCGTCGGCCCGGCGCACGCGGCTCTCGATCCTGAAGGGGCGCCCCGAGGCCCGATGGCGCAGCCAGGCCTTGCGCGCGCGCTCCTGGTCCGCCTCGTGCAGGACGCAGAAGGGGTCGAGCGCCAGCTCGTCGAAGGTCAGGGGCGTCTCGAAGAAGGTGTCCTCGGCCCCGGCCTTGAACAGGGTGCGGGTCTGGTAGTCCACCTCGAAGACGTGCAGGCGCGCGGTGCGCACGGCGATCTTGAGCCGTTGCTCGGACGCCTTCAGCCGGGCCTGCGCGCGCCGACGTTCGGCGATGTCGCGCAGCATGACGGTGTAGTAGGCGCGCCCGGCCCCGGCGCCCCTGGAGAGCGACGCCTCGATCGGGAATTCCGTGCCGTCCCGGCGCAGTCCGAAGGTTTCGCGCCGGGCGCGCCGCCGGACGGCGGACCGGAAGGCGGAGCCCAGCGCAGTGCGGTCCTGGCGCAGGCGCTGGGGCAGGAGCTGTTCGACGCCGGCTCCGATCAGTTCGCCGGCCGCGTAGCCGAACAGCCGTTCGGCGCCGTCGCTCGCCGCCACGATGTGCAGCGTCTCATCGGCGATCAGGACGGCCTCCGGCGTCCCATTCAGGATGCTGGCGAGCAGATCGGCCGCCTCGTGGCCGGCGGCGACCCGCCGCGGCGTCACGCCCTCCAGGTCTGGCCAGCCCTCGGCTTCGATGGTCTTCATGCGGAGCCACCCCCACGCCGCGTCATGGACCCCGACCATAGCGCCACCCGCCTGCCGAGCATTTGTCGTTGGTCAAGCCGCCGGTTGGCGCCTCGTCTTCGCCGGCCGACTTGATCTCGGACAAAGTCCGCGCGGCGCGATCTCGGTAGGCTTCCAACTCATGCAAAGGACGCCTCGCTCATGACCCAGGGTGCATCCGCGGCGCTAGCCGCGCCGCCGGCCGCGGAGCGCCGCGCCCGCGCGCCAGGCATCGATCCCGCCCTGCCCTTCTATCCGCTGAACATCGCGGTCCTGACGATCTCGGACACGCGCGTGCGCGCCACGGACACCTCCGGCGGCCTGCTGGCGGACCGGCTTGTCGCGGCGGGACATCGGCTGGCGGACCGCAAGATCGTCGCCGACGAGATCGCCGCCATCCAGGCGCAGGTGCGCGGCTGGGCCGACACCGGGGAGATCGACGTGATCCTGACCACGGGCGGCACCGGGTTTGCGCCGCGCGATGTCACGCCGGAGGCGGTGCGCCCGTTGCTTCGCCGGGAGATGGATGGCTTCGCCGCCGTCTTCCACAGCAAGAGCTACGGCACGGTGGGCGTCTCGACCTTGCAGTCGCGCGCGCTGGCCGGCCAGATCGGCGAAACCTTCGTCTTCTGCGTTCCGGGCTCGACGGGCGCCTGCCGCGACGCCTGGGACCTGGTGCTCGCCGAGGAGCTCGACAGCCGCTTCCGACCCTGTTCTCTGGTCGGGCAGATTCCCCGCTATCGCGGCGTCTGCCCGTGATCGGCTTCGATGAAGCCTGTGGTCGGCTGTTCGCCGTCGCCCGCCCGCTCGGCGTCGAAGCCGTGCCGCTGGAGGACGCCTGGAACCGGGTGCTCGCGGCGCCCGTCACAGCGGCCCGCTCGGCGCCCTCGGCGGCGGTGTCGGCTATGGACGGCTACGCCATACGCGATGCGGACATCCGCGTCGGCGGAACCCGGCTGAAGGTGGTGGGCGAAGTGTTCGCCGGCCCGAAGGGTCACGAGCTTCCCCTCGAACCCGGCAGCTGCGTGCGCATCTTCACCGGCGCGCGCCTGCCCGCCGGAGCGAGCCGCGTGGTGATCCAGGAGCGGGTCGCGCGCGATGCCCAGCACATCCGCTTCGACGCCTGCCCTGGCGAGGCCCGCCATGTCCGCGCCGAGGGGTCCGACTTCCGCGCCGGCGACACGCTCCTCGCGGCGGGGACGCTGCTGTCGCCCAAGGCGCTGGTGACCGCCGCGGCGGCCGACCGCGACACCTTGGACGTCTACAGGAAGCCGCGCGTGGCGGTCCTGTGCACCGGCGACGAACTGGTCAGCCCCGGCCAGGCGGGCCTTTCGCCGCACGCGGTTCCGGAGAGCGTCTCCTTCGGGGTCGGCGCGCTGGTCCGCGAATGGGGCGGGGATCTCGTCGGCCGGCGAAGGCTGCCGGACGATCCGGCCGAGCTGCGGCAGGCGGCCGACGCGGCCCTCGACGCGGCCGATCTGGTGGTCGTCATCGGCGGCGCCTCGGTGGGCGAGCGCGACTACTCGAAAGCCATGTTCGCGCCCTTCGGGCTCAGCTTCATCTTCGAGAAGGTCGCGATCAAGCCGGGCAAGCCGGTGTGGGCCGGACAGGCGCGGGGCCGTATCGTGATCGGGCTGCCGGGCAACCCCTCGGCGGCGATGGTGACGGCGCGGCTGTTCCTGGTCCCCCTGCTGGCCGGGCTCGGCGGACGCTCGCCGGCCGATGCGCTCGCCTGGCGGACCGCAGCGTCGAGGTGCGACCTGCCCCGCGGCGACCGCCGCGACGGCTTCCTGCGCGGGCGCCGCGTCGGCGCGGAAGTGCGACTGCTAGCCGATCAGGACTCCAGCCTGCAAAAGCAGTTGGCGGCCGCCGACGTCCTGGTCCGACGGCGCGCCGGCGTCGAACCGCTGGCGCGGGGCGAAGCGGTCGAGGTGCTGGCCTTCTGAAAAAAAGCGGCGGGGAACCTCTGGGGTCCACCCGCCGCGCCGCCCGACCGATCTAAGTGACGCGCGTTGAAATGCCGAGACTACCCCGCTCGACGCGCGCGCCACGCGGGCGTCAGGTAAGAAACCGGGCGAACAGCACCTCGTTCTCCAGGCGCATATGTTCGCAGAGATCCTCGTCGAGCTTCCGACAGGCCCGCGCGAGCGCCCGCCAGGCGGCGCAGGCGCCGGCCGGAGCCTGGTGCTGGTTGGTGAGGGCGCGCAGCTGTTTCAGCTGCTCGGCGACGTCCTCGTGCTCCTGCATCATGCGCCCGATGGGAAACTTCACCATCGGCCCTCCGCCGGCGAGGATCATCGGAAACAGCACCTGCTCCTCGCGCAGCTGGTGGCTTTCCAGGTCGTCGGCCATGAAGAGCAGATGATCGGCCAGCCCTCGCGGGCAGGCAGCCTCGCCCGCGTGCGCCGCCTCCACCTCGCGGGCCAGCTGAATGGCCTGCGGGAACTCCCGCCGATGGGTCTCGTGATATCGGGTGAGGATCAAGGCGATGAGTTCCGCCGCGTCCCGCGGAGGCGCGCCCCTGGCGGTCGCCACCAGCGCGCATTGAAAGCCGTCGGCTGGCGGGGAACGGCCGGGAGGGGCGGAGGCGTCGTCAGGCACGGGAAGGCTCCTTGCGACGCAAGCCTTACCGCCGCTGCTCGCCGGGCGCCTTGAGCGCGACCCTGGCAGGCCTTGACCCGCGACAATCGCGGCCTTGTCGTTTTTGGCCCCCTGCGACACCCCCCCTGCGACAGCCGCGGCCACGGGGAATCGGCGAGCCTGACCCTCCGAGCATGTGGAGACCAGGGCTATGGCGTTCGACAACCCGCTGGCAGGCGAAATCTGGGCCAGCAAGTATCGCTTCAACCCGCACGACGGCGAAGGCGATGCGACGGTGGAGGCGACCTGGCGGCGCGTGGCGAGCACGCTTTCGCTGGCCGAGGACCCCGCCCTGCGCTCGACCACGCAGGCGCGATTCCTCGAAGCCCTGCGCGATCATCGGTTCCTGCCGGCCGGCCGCATTCTTGCCGGCGCCGGCGCCGGGCGAAAGGTCACCCTGTTCAACTGCTTCGTGATGGGCCGCGTGCCGGACGATCTCGGCGGCATCTTCGCGCATGTCCGCGAGGCCGCGCTGACCCTGCAGCAGGGCGGCGGGGTCGGCATGGACTTCTCCACCGTCCGGCCGTCCGGGGCGGCGGTGCTGGGGGTCGGGGCCGACGCTTCGGGACCGCTCAGCTTCATGGACGTCTGGGACGCCATGTGCCGGACCATCCTTTCCGCGGGCCAGCGGCGCGGGGCGATGATGGGCTGCCTGCGGATCGACCACCCGGACATCGAAGCCTTCATCGACGCCAAGCGCGACCCCAGGAGGTTCCGCAACTTCAACCTCTCGGTGCTGACGCCCGACGCCTTCATGGCCGCCCTGGAGGCCGACGCCGACTGGCCGCTGGTGTTCGAGGGGCGGCAGGTGCGGACGGTCCGCGCGAGTGAGCTCTGGCGACGGCTCATGCAGGCGACCTACGACGCGGCCGAGCCGGGCGTGATCTTCATCGATCAGGTGAACGCGCGGAACAATCTCGACTATTGCGAGACGATCACCGCCAGCAATCCCTGCGGCGAACAGATGCTGCCGCCCTACGGCGCCTGCCTGCTCGGCTCGATCAACCTGGCGCGCCTGGTGACCTCGCCGTTCCAGCCCGGGGCGGAACTCGACGAAGAGGGCCTGAGCGAGCTGGCCCACACGGCGGTCCGCATGCTCGACAATGTCATCGACCTCTCGCGCTATCCCCTGAAGGCTCAGGAGAAGGAGGCCAAGACCAAACGCCGCGTCGGCCTGGGCGTGACCGGGCTGGCTGACGCGCTGGTGTTCTGCGGCGTTCCCTACGGCAGCGACGCGGCGGCGGCGCTGACCGGCCGCTGGCTGGGGCGCCTGCAGCGCGAAGCCTATCGGGCCTCGGCCGCCCTGGCCGAGGAGAAGGGCGCCTTCCCGCTCTACGATCCGGCGATCCTGGAACGGCCCAACCTGCGGGCGCTCGACCCGCAGACCCGCGAACTGATCGCCCGACACGGCCTTCGCAACGGCTGCCTCACCTCGATCGCGCCGACCGGCACCACCTCGCTGCTGGCCGGCAACGTCTCGTCCGGCATCGAGCCGGTGTTCGCCTACAGCTATACGCGCAAGATCCGCCAGCCGGACGGGTCCACGCGCGACGAAGCCGTCGAGGACTACGCCCTGGCGGTCTGGAAGCGGTTGCACGGCGAGGCCCCGCCGCCCGAAGCCAGCTTCGTCAGCGCCCAGGACCTCGCGCCCTCCGACCACCTGCGGATGCAGGCGGCGGCGCAGAGGCATGTCGACAGCTCGATCTCCAAGACCATCAACTGCCCGGAAGACATCGCCTTCGATGCGTTCCAGAACGTCTATCGCGAAGCCTACGCCCTGGGTTGCAAGGGCCTCACTACCTATCGACCCAATGCGATCACCGGCTCGGTGCTCTCCGTCGGGCCGCCGCCGGAACCAAAGCTGGCGCCTCGCCCGGAGGCCCTGGACGGCGCCACCTACAAGATCGCCTGGCCCGACAGCGCGCACGCGACCTATGTGACGATCAACGACATCGCCGATGCGGATGGGCGGCGGCGGCCGTTCGAGATCTTCGTCAACTCCAAGAACATGGAGCATTACGCCTGGACCCTGGGTCTCACCCGGATGGTCTCGGCCGTCTTCCGCAGAGGCGGCGACGTGAGCTTCGTCGCCGAAGAACTGAAGGCGGTCTTCGACCCGCGCGGCGGCGCCTGGCTGGGAGGGCGCTACGTGCCCTCGCTGCTGGCCGCGATCGGCGGGATTCTCGAGCGGCACCTCGGCGGCGCGGCGGCGTCGCCCGCGGCGGCGGAACCGCACGCGGCTCCGGGCGCGCCGCCACTGGCCGCGGCCGCGTGCCCGCGCTGCGGCGGCTTCGACCTGCAACGCAAGGAGGGGTGCGACGCCTGCCTCTCCTGCGGCTACTCCAAGTGCGGCTGAAGGCGGCGGGTTTCGCCCCGCCGGCTTGACCGGCGTCAAAGCGGCCGAAGCGAAATCGGCTAAGCCGGCTGTGCGGTCGGCGTGCGGCCGCACCTGCTCCGAGCGTCCCGGCCTAAAGCGCACCCGCGCCACGGCCCGGCCGCCGCGCCGGCTATCCGGCAAGGGCTGTGGGGGAAACGCCACCGCCTCCCGCGCTTGGAAAGGAGCCTTGCGTTGCAATCGCTTGTCGACGGCTTCGGCCGCCGCTTCCACTACCTGCGGCTCTCGCTCACCGAGGTGTGCAACTTCCGCTGCACCTACTGCCTGCCGGACGGATACCGGAAGTCCGGGTCGATGAACTTCCTTACGCCCCAGGAAGCCGAACGGGTTGTGCGGGCCTTCGCCGGCTTCGGCGTCGGCAAGGTGCGCCTGACCGGCGGCGAGCCCAGCGTGCGGCGCGACCTTTCCGAAATCATCGCCCGGACGGCGCAGGTCCCGGGCGTCGGCAAGGTCTGCATCACCACCAACGGCTGGAACCTGGAGCGGCAGATCGCGCCCTGGCGCGAGGCCGGCCTCACCAACCTCAACGTCAGCATCGACTCGCTCGACCGAGAGACGTTCCGTCAGATCACCGGCCACGACCGGCTGGCGTCGGTGGTCCGGGGCCTCGACCGGGCCCTGGCGCTGGGAGTCCCCACCGTGAAGGTCAACGGCGTGCTGCTGCGCGAGTCCGTGGACGCCGGTTTCGACGCCTTCGCCGATTTCGTGCGCGACCGGCCCATCGCCGTGCGCTTCATCGAACTGATGCGGACGGGCGACAACGCCGAGTACTTCGCCGCGCACCACGCGCCAGGCCGCCGGCTGACCGACTGGCTGGAGGCCCGCGGCTGGGCGCGGCGCGAGCGCGCCTTCGACGACGGCCCGGCGATCGAGTTCACCCATCCGGACCATGCCGGCCGCATCGGCCTGATCGCGCCCTATGCGCCGAGCTTCTGCGACGGCTGCAACCGGCTGCGGGTCACCGCGCGGGGTCAGTTGCGGCTGTGCCTGTTCGGCGAACTCGGAGTCGACCTGCGCGATCTGCTGCAGGCCGACGCCACCGAGGCCCTGCAGGCGCGTATCCGCCAGGCGCTCGTCGGCAAGCCCGCGGGCCATCGCCTGCACGAAGCCGACAGCGGAGACACCCGCCAGCTGGCCCAGTTCGGCGGCTGACCGGGCGTCAGGCGACCTTGACCGGGCGCGGCCAGCGCTCGCGCTGGGCCTTGCTGGTGAGTTCGCCGGTCACCGGCTGATGGTTGTCGATCAGGGGGTCGGGCTTGGCGAGGCGGTTCAGCACCACCGGCCGGGTGACGGTCACCTGCGGGCCGTGCACCTCGACGCCGTAGTCGGCCAGGGTCGCGAAGGCCCGCGACAGGTTCTCCGGCGTCATGCCGAGCAGCGAGGCGAGCACGCGCTTCTCGTGCGGCAGGGTGAAGGTGGGGTCTCCGCCCTGACGCAGCCGCTGGGTGATGAGGTAGTTGGCGAGACGCTCGATGCCGCCCCGCAGCTTCTGGTTCTTCAGCGCCCGGACCAGCCCGCGGTAGCACCCGGCCAGCTCCTGGGCGACATCGACGGCGAAGGCCGCATCGGCGCTCATGGCCCTGCGGATCGCCTCGCCCGACAACATCAGGATATCCGACCGCTCGATGGTGCGCGCGCTCATCAGGGCGTCGGCGTCGATCACCACCGCGGCGAGGATGAACGTCGACACCGGCTTGAGGATCGCCAGGGTGGTTTCCCTGTCGTTCCAGGTGCCTTCGA
>JADZBR010000067.1 GCA_020852035.1 Caulobacteraceae bacterium | reverse complement strand
GGCTGGTATTTCTTCGGCAGCCGCCCCTCCCGCGCCGAGTTCGCGCTCTACGGCCAGCTCTCGCAGCTGATCGTCGACCCCACGCCGAACGACCTGTTGCGCGCCACCGCCCCCTACACCGCCCGTTGGATCATGCATGTCGACGACCTGGGCGGGATCGAGGGCAAGTGGGCCGTCGCGCCCGCCTCGAAGGGCGTCGAAGCGCTGCTGCGCCTGGCGGGGGAGGTCTATCTGCCGTTCCTCGTGGCCAACGCCGAGGCGTTCGGGCGCGGCGCGGAGACCCTGTCGTTCACCGCGCTCGGCGAGACCTACAGCCAGGGCGTCTTCCGCTATCAGGTGAAATGCCTGCAGGCGTTGCGCGCCGCCTATGCCGGGCTGGACGGCGCGGCGCGCGAACGGGTGGATCCCCTGCTCCTGGAGACCGGCTGCCTGCCCTTCCTTACCTAGGCGACGGGCGCGTCGAAGCCTTCGGGGCGGCAGGGCGCGGCGTTGCGCGCCGCAGGGTGGAAACCGCTTGATCGGAACCAGAATTGCTATTCCTATATCTAGACTGCGACGACGTTGACCGTCTCGCGCGACCGGAGGGCATGAGCATGCGGTCCTTGGATCCGAGGGGCGATGGCGCGCGTCCGCGCGGTGTCGGCGCCGCCTGTTCGCTTGGCGGGCGGTCGGCCGTGACGGAGACCGCCTGATGGGCGTCCTCGACGGCGTGCGGGTGCTGGATTTCGGCCGCTATATCGCGGGGCCCTACTGCGCGGCGCTGCTGGCTGAGTTCGGGGCCGAGGTCATCCGCATCGACAAGCGGGACGGCAGCGAGGATCGTTTCGTCACCCCCCTGGGACCCGGCCTGGAGGGCGCGCTTTTCACCCAGATGAACCGGGGCAAGCGTTCGATCACCCTCGACCCGACGAGCGACAAGGGCCGCGAGGTCGTGCGCCGCCTGGCGGCCACGGCCGACATCGTGGTCGCCAATCTGCCGCCGCAGACGATGCAGGCGATGGGTCTCGACTACGAGAGCCTGCGGGCGGTCCGGGCGGACATCATTCTCGTGGCGCCCTCGGCTTTCGGCCAGGTCGGACCGCTGCGCGATCAGGTGGGGTTCGACGGCATCGGCCAGGCGATGTCCGGCGCGGTCCATCTCACCGGCCTTCCGGACCAGCCCTATCGCGCCGCCGTGTCTTGGGTGGACTTCGGAACCGCCCTGCACAGCGCCCTGGGCGCCGTGCTCGCGCTCATGGAGCGGCGGAGGACCGGACAGGGCCAGCAGGTGAGCACCTCCCTCCTGGGCACCGCGCTGAGCTTCATGAGCCCGACGCTGATCGAACAGGCGGTGCTCGCCCCCAATCGCCAGCCGCTGGGCAATCGCGGCTTCGGCTCGGCCCCCGCGGACCTGTTCCGGACGAAGAGCGGCTGGATTCTGATCCAGGTGGTCGGACAGCCGCTGTTCCGCCGGGTGGCGAAGCTGGTCGACGAGCCGGGCTGGCTGGAGGACCCCCGTTTCGCCACCGACCTCTCGCGTGGCGAGCATGGCGAACTGATCAGCGCCCGGGTGGCCGAATGGTGCGCCGCCCGGGGCCGCGATGAAGCGCTGGCGGCGCTGGCCGAAGCCCGCATTCCCGCCGGCCCGGTGCTGAGCCCGGCCGAGACGCTGGGCCACGCCCATGTCCAGGCCATGGGCCTGTTGCAGGAGGTGCGGGCCGCGGGGGCGCCCCGCGCCACCCCGGTCTTCGGCGTTCCCATCGGGTTGTCGGCCACCCCCGGCGCCGTGGGCGGCCCGCCGCCGCATGTCGGCGAGCACACCGACGACGTGCTGGGATCGGTCGGCTATGGCGAGGCGGAGCTGTCCGGACTGCGCGCGGCGGGGGTGATCTAGTTGCGAACGCGGCGCTCTACCGGCTGAGCTGAGGCGGCCCGGAGCCTGACCTGGCTGGCGGCGCCTCGGGCGGAAAGAGCCGCGGTCCAAGGCTCGCGATCGCCAGTCCGCCGACGATGCAGGCCGCGCAGAAGATCATCAGCGCCCAGAACCGCCCGTCGAGCTTCACCGGCGGGGGCGGCGGATCATCCTCGTCCGGTTCGCTCACCGCCCGAGTTCCCGCAGGACGTCGAGCAGCGCCGGCTCGTCCGGGGTGGCGGCCGACACCGCCGGAACGACGCCCTCCAGGGCCGCCGCGACCGCGGGCGACAGGCAGGCGGCGCGCAGCCCGGAAAGGTCGCCGCCGCTCGCGAGCCCCGCCAGCAGGCGGGCGGCGCGGGGGGAATGCAGCAACACGATATCCGCGACGGGCGCGGCGTCGCGGTTCTCGGCCACGGCGGTGGGCGTGGTTTCGTAGACCACCGTGCGACGGGCCTGCACGCCCTCGGCGATCAGGGCGCCGACGAGGTCTCCCGCCGGCTCGCGGGCGCACAGATGGAGCAGCGGCCCAGCCGGCGGACCGCGCAGGATGGCTTGCGTCAGCGAGGCCACGTCGCCGTCGGCCGCGCGCACCTGCTGGAACCCGGCATCGCGGGCCGTCCGGGCGGTGGCCTCGCCGACCGCCCAGACCGGGAGGCTGCGGTCGGCGCTGAGGCCGGCGAAGGCGCGCACGCCGTTGGCGCTGGTGAAGGCGAGGGCGGCGACGCCGGCGAGATCGATCTTCGGTGCGAGGGGCCGCACCTCCAGCAACGGCGCCACGACCGGCTGGAATCCGAGCGCGGCGACGCGGGCGGCGGTGGCGTCGGCGCCCGGCTGGGCGCGGGTGATCCAGACCTTGGGCGGGCCGGCGCTCACGGGGCCGGCAGGAGGATGGCCTCGCCGCCCTCCTCGGCCACCGCACGGCCGAGCTCGAGGCCGAGCGCGCGGGCGGCGGCGACCGCGTCGCCGGCGAGGCTGGCCTCGCCCTCGCGGCGGAAGCGCTGGCGGCCGTCGGGGGACAGCGCCTCGACCAGCAGGGTCAGGGTCTCGCCTTCGACGCGGGCGTGGGCGCCGACCGGCGTGCGACAGGAGCCCTCCAGGGCGGTGAGCGCCCCGCGCTCGGCAGCGACGGTCAGCTCGCTCTGGCGGTGATGCAGCGGGGTGATCCAGGCGGCGTCGCGATCTTTCTCGCGGGTCTGGATGGCCAGGGCGCCCTGGCCCGGGGCGGGCGGGGCCTCGCGCGGGTCGATCAGGCTCTTCGGCCGCGCGCCGAGGCCCAGGCGGTTGAGGCCCGCCTTGGCCAGCAGGATGGCGTCGGCCTCGCCGGCTTCCAGCTTGGCCAGGCGCGTGTCGACGTTGCCGCGCCGGAGCTCCACCCGCAGATCGGGCCGGCGGAAGAGGCTCTGGGCCTGCCGGCGCAGACTGGCGGTGCCGAGCACGGCCCCTTGCGGCAGGTCTTCCAGCCGCTCCCACTTCAAGCTGATGAAGGCGTCGCGCACGTCCTCGCGCTCGGGGACGGCGGCGATGCACAGGCCCGGCGGCTGCTCGGCCGGCACGTCCTTCATCGAGTGGATGGCGCAGTCGATGCGGCCGGCGATCAACGCCTCCTCGATTTCCTTGGTGAAGAGGGCCTTGCCGCCGATCTCCAGGAGGCGACGGTCCTGCACGCGGTCGCCGGTGGTGGTGATAACGGTGATCGGGGCGACCCGTTCGGCCTCCTCGGCGGGCGCGCCGAGGGCGGCGGCGATGCGACGCTGCATCTGGCCGGCCTGGGCCAGCGACAGCTTGGAGCCGCGGGCGCCGATGCGGACGAGCGGTTGCGTGGACACGGGGACGTCGTTACCTCGACTGCGAAGACCGCCTCGCTACAGGAGGCGCCCCCGCCCGGCAACCGGATGACCCCGCTCACCGTCCTCGGCCTCGAGACCAGCTGCGATGAAACCGCTGCCGCCGTGGTGCGGCTGGATGCGCATGGCCGCGCCGAGGTGCTCTCCTCGATCATCGCCAGCCAGATCGCCGACCACGCCCCCTACGGCGGGGTGGTGCCGGAGATCGCCGCGCGGGCGCACGTGGAATCCATCGACGCCATCGCCGCCGAGGCGATGCGCGGGGCGGACCTCGGCTACGGCGCGCTCGACGGCGTGGCCGCCACTGCCGGCCCCGGCCTGATCGGTGGGGTGATGGTGGGCTTGTCCTTCGGCAAGGCGGTGGCGCTGGCGCGCGGCCTGCCGCTGGTGGCGGTGAACCATCTTGAGGGCCACGCGGTCTCGGCGCGGCTGGCGGCGGAGGTGGCCTATCCCTTCCTGCTGCTGCTGGTCTCCGGCGGCCATTGCCAGCTGCTGGAGGTGGCCGGCGTCGGCGCCTGCCGCCGGCTCGGCTCGACGATCGACGATGCCGCCGGCGAGGCTTTCGACAAGATCGCCAAGAACCTCGGCCTGCCCTATCCCGGCGGCCCGGCGCTGGAGCGGCTGGCCGACGGCGGCGATGCGAGCCGGTTCGAACTTCCCCGCGCCCTGCTCGGCCGCAAGGACCTGGCCTTCTCCTTCTCCGGCCTGAAGACCGCCGCCGCCCGCCTCGCCGAGGGGTTGACCTCCGAGACCGACCGCCGCGACCTCGCCGCCGCCGTGCAGGCCGCCATCGCCCGTCAGCTCGCCGAGCGCAGCGACCGGGCCATGGCGCTCCACGCCCGCGAGCACGAAGGGCGCGACCTGCGCTTCGTCGTCGCCGGGGGGGTGGCGGCCAACCAGCACGTGCGCGCCGAGCTGCAGCGAGTGGCGGCCGGGCGCAGTTTCTCCTTCGACGCGCCGCCGCTGGCCTACTGCACCGACAACGCCGCCATGATCGCCCTGGCCGGCGCCGAGCGGCTGGCGCGCGGGCTCACCGACCCGCTCGACGCGCCCGCCCGCCCGCGCTGGCCGCTGGACGAAGCCGCCGCCGCGGCGAACCCGACCCACGTCCCCGGCCGCAAGGGCGCCAAGGCATGAACCGGATCGGCGTGATCGGCGGCGGCGCCTGGGGCACGGCCCTGGCCGAGGTCTGCGCCCGCGCCGGCCGCGAGGTGGTGCTGCAGGCCCGCGAGGCGGAGGTGGTCGAGGCGATCAACGCCCGCCACGAGAACACCCTGTTCCTGGCGGGCGCCCCGCTGTCGCCGGCCGTGCGGGCGACACAGGACCTCGCCGATCTTGGCGCTTGCGACGCCATCCTCGCCGTCGCCCCGGCGCAGCATCTGCGCGGCGTGCTCGCCGCCTTCGCCCCGCACGCCCGCGAGGGCCTGCCGGTGGCGCTGTGCTCCAAGGGCGTCGAGCAGGGCTCGCTGATGCTGATGACGCAGGTGCTGGCCGAGACGCTGCCGCAGGCGCGGGCCGCGGTGCTCTCCGGCCCCAGCTTCGCCGCCGATGTGGTGCGCGGCCTGCCGACGGCGGTGACCCTCGCCTGCCCCGACGAGGCGCTGGGGATGGCGCTGGCGGAGGCCGTCGCCCTGCCCACCTTCCGCCCCTACCTCGCCAGCGACCTGATCGGGGCCGAGGTCGGCGGGGCGGTGAAGAACGTGCTGGCCATCGCCTGCGGCATCGTCGAGGGGCGGGGGCTGGGGCGCAGCGCCCACGCGGCGCTGATCACCCGCGGCTTCGCCGAACTCTCGCGGCTGGCGGTGGCGCTGGGCGGCGAGGAAGCGACGGTGGCGGGGCTCTGCGGCCTCGGCGACCTGGTGCTGACCTGCTCCAGCCCGCAGTCGCGCAACATGAGCGTCGGCCTGGCGCTCGGGCGGGGCGAGACCCTGACCGAGGCGCTGGCCGGCAAGCTCTCGGTAGCCGAGGGCGTCGCCTCCGCGCCGGCGGTCACCGCCCTCAACCGCAAGGTGGGCGTCGAGGCGCCGATCTGCGAGGCGGTGGCGGCGATCCTGGCCGAGAAGATCAGCGTCGACGCGGCCATCGAAGGGCTGCTTTCGCGACCGCTCCGGCCGGAGCGCTAGCGTTTCCCTCCCCCTCGTGGGGAGCGTGGACCGCCCACGGGTCTCGCCAAAGGCGAGCCCGAGGACAGGCTCCGCGGGACGGGTGGGGTCTTGCTGACTCGCCGTAGCCGCTGAGATTCAGTAGTCCCCCACCCGACCGGCGCGTTCCGCGCCGCCCACCCTCCCCACAAAGGGGAGGGAGAGGATTGCTCAAGGAGCCGCCATGTCCCTCTATGTCCTCATGTGCTTCGACAAGCCCGGCGCGCTCGACCTGCGCCTGGCCACCCGCGAGGCGCATTTCGCCTACGTGCGCGGCCATTCGATCAAGATGCGCCTGGGCGGCCCATTCCTGAACGAGGCCGGCGAGATGGTGGGTTCGCTGATCTTCATCGAGGCTGACAGCCAGGCTCAGGCCCAGGCCTTCAGCGACGACGACCCCTACACGAAGGCCGGCGTTTTCGAGCGGGTCGAGATCCGTCCCTGGAAGGCGACCTTCGGCGAGCTGCCGTGAGCGGCAATCCGGCCAGGCCAGGGCCGGGCGTCGACCTCTGCGCCTTCGACGACCTGCCCGACCCGGGCGCCCGGGGCTTTCGTTTCCGCGAGGACAAGAAACTGTTCGCCGGCTTCGTGGTGCGGCTGGGCGGGGCCGTGCGCGGCTATGTCGATTCCTGCCCGCACGCCGGCTGGCCGATGGGCGGGCTGGACGGCGGCTACCTGACCCGCGACGAGCGCCACATCCTGTGCGGCGGCCACGCGGCGCTGTTCCGCCCGGGCGACGGGGTCTGCGTGGCCGGCCCCTG
Source organism: Caulobacteraceae bacterium (assembly GCA_020852035.1). Classification (GTDB taxonomy): domain Bacteria; phylum Pseudomonadota; class Alphaproteobacteria; order Caulobacterales; family Caulobacteraceae; genus Phenylobacterium. The sequence goes on along the minus strand of JADZBR010000067.1, from coordinate 5,461 downwards.
CGCCGGCGAGCGCCTTTCGCCCTGGCCGGTGAAACTGCAGGGCGGCCGCGTGGTCACCGCCTGACCGTTCCTTAACGCCTTGTCGGCTAGAGCCTTCGCCGAACGACGAAAGGCTGCCCGAATGGCGGAGCGACTGAAGCAACTGGCGACGATCAACGGGCGGTTCGCCCCGCAGCTGGCGCAGACCATGCTCGGCCCGCGCTCGCCTGCGGACGCGCAGGGCTTCGCCGCCCACATCGAGGCCAGGGGCTTTGAGTTCACCACCGAGTGGGCGGACAACAACATCCCCTTCGTGGCCCCGGTGCTGCGCAAGTTCGCCGAGGGGCGCGGCCAGATCCGCTACCTGGAGATCGGCGCCTACGAGGGGCGCAACCTGGCCTTCATGGACTGGCTGCTGCCGGCCAAGCTGGACGTGACGGTGATCGATCCCTGGTTCGACGAGGCCCTGAACCCGGAAGAGAAATATCACGCCGTCGAGCCGCGCTTCCAACGCAACGCCGCCAAGCTGAACTTCTCGGCCCTGAAGACCCGCAAGGGCTTTTCCACCTACGAACTGCCCAAGATGCTGGAGGCGGGCGAAGCCTTCGACCTGATCTACATCGACGGCAGCCACACCGCCTGGGCGGTCAGCGTCGATCTGGCCTACTGCGCCGCCATGCTGGAGATCGGCGGCATGATGGTGCTCGACGACTACTGGCACGACGTCTCGGAAATCGGCGGGCCGGGGGTGAAGCAGGCGGTCGACCGCTTCCACGGCATCTTCCGCCGCTACTTCGAGATCGAGGCCGTCTACCGCCAGGTGGTGCTGACCAAGACCGCCGAAATCCCCCGCTGAGCCGCCGGTCCGTGGCCGCCGGGACACACCGGAATTTTCTCGAAGAAAGTCGGGGCCGGCGCCTCTCATTCGTCATCCTGAACGCCTATCTGCGAGCGCGTTAGGACGGGATCGATGAGTCACTTCTTCCAGAACCTCGGCGACTTCATCGCGCAGCACAGCGCGATGGCCGGCGTCATCCTGGGGGCGGTGATCTTCGTGGAGTCCCTGGCCATCGTCGGCGCCTTCGTGCCGGCCACGGCGCTGATGGTGCTGGTCGGCGGGCTGCTGGCCGCCGGCGTGCTCAATCCCGTCGAGATCGTGATCTGCTGCGTGATCGGGGCCGTGCTGGGCGATGCGGTCTCCTACGAGATCGGCCGCCGGTTGGGCGCCCGCTCGCTGCGCGGGCCGCTGTTCCGCAATCACCGGCGCGCCATCGCCCGCGCGCGCCTGTTCTGCCGCCAGTACGGCTCGGCCTCGATCTACATCGGCCGCTTCTTCGGGCCTGCAAGGGCCTTCGTGCCGCTGCTCACCGGCATGATGGCCATGTCGCGGCGGCGCTTCCAGTTCGCCAACGTCGGTTCGGCGCTGGTCTGGGTGCCGGTGATGCTGGCGCCTGGCTGGCTGGCCGCCAAGGGCCTGGCCGAGCTGGAACAGCTGGTCGAGGCCGACCGCCTGACCCTGGTGCTGGCCATCGGCGCGGGCCTGACCCTGGCCAGCTTCCTCGGCTGGCGCGCCATCGTCCACCGCATGCGCCGGCGCGAAGCCCTGATCCGCGAGGCGGCGCGCGAGTGCGGCTGAGCGTTCACAACCCGCTCATTCCCGCGAAAGCGGGAACCCAGGCTTTTTTTGTTCAGCCTGAGACGCAGCCGCCCTTCGATAAAACACCTGGGTCCCCGCTTTCGCGGGGATGAGCGGAATGGGGATCAGGCCGCTGAAAACGCCGCCACGTCGGCGATCAATCCCTCCACAGCCTTGGCGACCAGCTCGCCGCCCTTCTCGGGGCTCGCCTGCCCCGGATCGGAGCCCATGCGCCCGTCGGCGTAGCGGGCGCGGAAGTCCCTGGCCTCGCGGATCGGCCCGGTCGGCGCGATCTGCGGGGCGTAGTTCGCCGACTTGATCGAGTCCGGATAGGCCCACTGGGTGACGGCGATCTCGCTGGGCGTCGCATGGCTGCCGTGGCCGGTGGGGAAAAGCCGGCTCGCCAGCGGCATGACGCCCTTCAGGTCCCACCAATTCCGCAGCCGGCAGGCGAAGCCGCGCTCACGCCCCGCGAAGCTCGCCTCGGCGTACATCTCCGAGAACGCCGCCTCGATAGTGGCGACATTGCCGCCGTGGCCGTTCAGGAAATAGAGCCGCGTAAAGCCGTGGTGCGCCAGGCTCCTCGCCCAGTCGCCGATCGCCGCCATGAAGGTGGAAGGGCGCAGGGCGATAGTCCCCGGAAAGTCCAGGTGATGCTGCGCCATGCCGATGTTGAAGGTCGGCGTGATCAAGAGGTCCGAAGTCTTCTGCGCCTCATGGGCGATGATCTCCGGACAGAGCCAGTCGGTGCCCAAAAGGCCCGTCGGCCCATGCTGCTCGTTGGAGCCGATGGGGATCACCACCGTCTTCGAGCGTTCGAGATGGGCCTCGATCTCGGCCCCGGTGGCCAAAGCCAGCAGCATGGTTCGGCCTTCGCAAAAGTGATCACAGCCGATTTTGGCCTACGCCCTTTCGCGCCCTGCGGTAAGAGCGGGGAGACCTGACGGGAGCCCAGCCATGCCCACCCTCGCCGACAAACGCGCCGCCTTCGCCCGCCTGCACAAGGCCGGCTGCTTCGTGATGCCCAACCCCTGGGACGTGGGGTCCGCGAAGTTCCTGCAAGGCGTCGGCTTTTCCGCCCTCGCCACCACCAGCGCCGGCATGGCCTGGGCCAAGGGTCTGGCCGACGGCGAGGTAACCCGCGACGTGGTTCTGGCCCATGTCGCCGAGCTCAGCGCCGCCGCCGACATCCCGCTCAACGTCGATTTCGAGAACGGCTTCGCCGCCGACGCGGCCGGCCTCGCCGAGAGCGTGCGGCTCTGCGTCGCCGCCGGCGCCTCGGGCCTGTCGATCGAGGACTACACCGGCGATCCGGGCGAGCCCTTCTACCCGCTGGAGGTCGCCGTCGAACGCATCCGCGCCGCCCGCAAGGCGATCGACGCCACCGGCGCCGAGGTCGTGTTGACCGGCCGCTGCGAGGGGCTGCTGCGCGCCAAGCCGCCGCTAGAGGAGGTGATCGCGCGCCTCAAGGCTTACGCCGACGCCGGCGCCGACTGCCTCTACGCCCCGCTGGTCACCACCCGCGCGCAGATCGAGGCGGTGGTCGAGACGCTCGATCCGAAGCCGGTGAACGTGCTGATCGGCTTTCCCACCGAGCTGACCGTGGGCGAGCTCGCCGACCTCGGCGTGCGCCGCATCAGCGTCGGCGGCGCGCTGGCCAAGGCGGCCTGGGGCGGCTTCATGCAGGCCGCCCGCGAGATCGCCGGGGCGGGGACCTTCACCAGCTTCGCCAAGGCCCCGCCGACGGGGGACATCACCGGGCCGATGGGGCGTTGATCCCGCTCGCTCACCGTCCGCTCATCCCCGCGAAAGCGGGGACCCAGGCTTTTTTGGTTCAGTCCGGACACGCTCGCGCCCTTCGATAAAACACCTGGGTTCCCGCTTTCGCGGGAATGAGCGGATTTGTGTGATGTTCCGATCTGCTGTCGGCAGGTGGGAATTGTCGCCGCCAACCCCTAAGTTCCCCACGGGCCGATCCGACATTCAAAGATCGAAGGAGAGCCGCCAATGGCGCTGCAACTGGACGACGTGGCCCCGGATTTCACCCAGGATTCCACCGAGGGCCAGCTTAGCTTCTACGACTGGGCGGGCGATGCCTGGGTGATCCTCTTCTCCCACCCCAAGGACTACACGCCCGTCTGCACGACGGAACTCGGCGTGGTCGCCAAGCTGAAGCCGGAGTTCGACAAGCGCGGCGTCAAGGTGATCGGCCTCTCGGTCGATCCGGCCGACAGCCATGCCGGCTGGTCGAAGGACATCGAGGAAACGCAAGGAGCCAGGCTGAACTTCCCGCTGATCGCCGACCACGACCGCAAGGTCTCCGACCTCTACGGCATGATCCACCCCAACGCCTCGGACACCACGACCGTGCGCTCGGTGTTCGTGATCGACCCGGCCCACAAGGTGCGCCTGACGCTGACCTACCCCGCCTCCACCGGCCGCAACTTCGATGAGTTGCTGCGGGTGATCGACAGCCTGCAGCTGACCGAAAACCACAAGGTCGCCACCCCCGCCAACTGGAAGCAGGGCGAGGACGTGATCATCGTGCCCTCGGTCGACAACGAGACGGCCAAAAAGCTCTTCCCGGAAGGCTGGACCGAGCATCGCCCCTACCTGCGCACGACGCGCCAGCCGAGACTGGGGTGAGCGTCGAGCTCGTCTTCGAGACCCACGCGATCACCGAGGACAACGACGCGGGGATCGCCACCGGCTGGCTGCCGGGCAAGCTCTCGGCGGCGGGCCTGGAGTCGGCCGAGAAGCTCGGCCAGCGACGGCGGCGGGACCGGCTGGCGGCGGTGTTCGTCTCCGACCTCGCCCGCGCGCTGGAGACCGTGCGCATCGCCTTCGGCGAGGACGGGCCGCCGCGCTTCGTCGACTGGCGGCTGCGCGAGTGCGACTACGGCGAACTGAACGGCTCGCCGACCTCGCTGGTGCAGCTGCAGCGCCGCCGCTACCTCGACCGGCCGCACCCGAAGGGCGAGAGCTGGCGCCAGGCCGTCGCCCGTACCGGCCAGGTGCTCGCCGATATCGCCGCGCGCTTCGACGGCGGGCGGGTGCTGCTGGTCGGCCACTCCGCCCAGCGCTTCGCCCTCGACCACCTCTTGAACGGCGAGCCGCTGGAGGCGCTGATCGAGGCGGACTTCGCCTGGCGCGAGGGCTGGGAATACCGGCTCCCGGCGGGATGGCGCCATCCTTCCCCCGGTACGGGGGAAGTGGCCTGAGACCCGAAGGGTGAAGGTCGATGGGGGAAGTTTGCGATCTACCCTCAGGTCTCCCCCATCGGCCCTCGGCTTCGCCTTCGGGCCACTTCCCCCATCCTGGGGGAAGGTCTAAGTCCAACCTGAACAACGATCAGGGAGTAAGCGCATGTCGGACGAAGTCTTTCCGGTTCCACAGGAGTTGGCCAAACGCGCCCTGATGGACGCCGCCGGCTACGAGGCCGCCGTCGCCCGCGTGGAGTCCGACCCGGAAGGCTACTGGCGCGAGGTCGCTTCGCGGCTGGACTGGATCAAGCCGTTCTCGATCGTGAAGGACGTTTCCTTCGACAAGGACGACTTCCGCATCCGCTGGTTCGCCGATGGCGAACTGAACGTCTCGGCCAACTGCCTGGACCGCCATCTGGCGACGCGCGGCGACCAGACCGCGATCATCTGGGAAGGCGACGACCCCAAGGACTCCAAGCGCATCAGCTATCGCGAGGTCCACGAAGAGACCTGCCGCATGGCCAATGTCCTGAAGGGACCCGGGGTCAAGAAGTGCGACCGGGTCCCCAGCTACCTGCCGAGGATCCCGGAGGCGGCCTACGCCCTGCTCGCCTGCGCCCGGATCGGCGCCATCCATTCGGTG
>JADZBR010000066.1 GCA_020852035.1 Caulobacteraceae bacterium | reverse complement strand
GCGCACGCGGTGCAGCAGGTGGCCAACGACGCGGCTCGCGCGGCCCTCGCCGGCCTCGACGGCGACGAGCGCGACAGCCTGGCGCGAGCCACGGTCGCGACCGAGATCGCCGACTACGCCTACCTCGATCCGGCGAAGGCCAGCGTGACCACGGACAACCTCGCCGACCGCATGACGGTGACGGTCACCTATGACGCGACGGACTCGGTGTTCTTCACCCTGCGCCATCTCGTGCCGATGCCCGCGCCGCGGATCGCGCGGCGCGCGAGCGTGCTTCACGGAGGCTACTGATGCGGCTGACCCGATGGCGGCGCGATGCGCGCGGGGCGGTGTCGATCCTGGCGGCGGCCTCGATGGTGGCGGTGGTCGGATTCCTGGCGGTGGCGGTCGACCTTGGGGCGATGTTCCTGCAGGCGCGCAAGCTGCAGGGCATGGCCGACCTGGCCGCCATCAGCGCGGCTGACGACCTGACGGGCGCCCAGGCGGCGGCGGAGGCCACGGTGGCGGCCAATGGCTGGCCCAGCGGCGCGGTCGCGACGCAGGTGTCGACCGGCGTCTACGCCCCGGATCCAGAGAAGGCGGCCGACGCCCGGTTCGCCGCTGGCGCGGCCCCGCCCAACGCCGCCCGCGTCACCCTGCGCGCGCCGGCGCAGCTGTTCTTCGCCCGCCTGCTGATCGGCGACCGGCCGGTCGAGATCGCGCGCACCGGCACGGCGGCGCGAGCGGAACTGGCCAGCTTCTCCATCGGCTCAAGGCTCGCCTCGCTGAACGGAGGGGTGGCCAACGCCCTGCTCAGCGGGCTCACCGGCAGCGAGGTGAACCTCTCGGTGATGGACTATGAGGCCCTGCTCAAGGCCGATGTGCAGCTCTTCGACTACCTCGACGCCCTCTCCACCGACCTGCAACTGGACGGCGCTTCCTATGACGAGGTGCTCCGCACGCGGATCAGCGGCCTGCAGGCGCTCGGCCCGCTGGCGCGGCTGCTGGACGACCAGGGCGAGGACCGCGCCGCGGCGGCCGTGCGCGCCCTGGCGCAGGCGACGGGCGACCTGCCGGTGGACCTCAAGGGGCTGTTCGACCTTGGCCCCTACGGCGCGCAGGACCGCGCGGCGGGAGCCGGGGTGGCGCTGAACGCGCTCGGCCTGACCAACGCCATGCTGCAACTGGCGGGCGGCGAGCGGCAGGTGAAGCTCGATCTCGGCGCGGGCGTCCCCGGTCTGGCGGACGTCGATGTCTGGCTGGCCGTCGGCGAACCGCCGGCCGGTTCGGCCTGGCTGGCGATCACCGACAGCCGCGAGGTGATCGTGCGAACCGCCCAGACCCGCCTCTACGTCGAAGCGAAGACGCCGGCGAGCGGCCTGCTGGCGCTGGCCGGCGCGGCGCAGGTGAAGCTGCCGCTGATTGTCGAGGCTGCGTCCGCCGAGGCCCGGCTGCATGCCCTGAATTGCGCCGGCCGCAGTGGGGAGTTGTCGGTGCGTCCCAGTGTCGGCTTCGCCGCCATCGGCGAGGTGGATGTCTCCAGGCTCGACGACTTCCAGCAGCCCCTGACCGTGAGCCGCGCGCAGTTGATCACCACCCCGCTGCTGAAGGCGTCGGCGCTGGCGCGGGCCGATCTCGGCGGCGAGACGTGGAAGACCGTCGCCTTCGCCGGGACCGACATCGAGGGCGGGGTGACCAAAACGGTGGCGACCGACGACATCGTCCGGGCCTCAGTGAGTTCGCTGCTCGGCGGGCTCGATCTGCGCGTGGACCTGCTGGGCCTGGGGATCGTGCTCGGCCAGGGTCCGGTCACCAGTCTGCTGCGCGCGGTGCTGCAGACGCTCGCCGCGCCGCTGGACGGCGTGGTCAACTCGCTGACGTCGCTGCTTGGCGTCGGTCTGGGCGAGGCGGATGTGCGGATGAACGGGATCAGCTGCCGGCCGGCGGTGCTGGTCGCCTGATTACTGCTGCTGCTGTTGTTGCTGCTGACGCTGCTGGGCCTCCAGTGCGGCGCTGGGCGACACGCGCCGTCGGGCGCCGGTGAAGGATGGCTTGGCGATGCGCAGGAACTCCGGCTCGGTCATCGCCGCTCGGGCCCGCCGCACCGAGACGGCGACGCCCAGCTGACTCTCGGCCTCGCCCTTGTAGACGCCGCGCGAGGGCGGCACGTCCGAATAGTCACGGCCGAAGGCGACGCTGATGTGCCGCTCGCCGGTCAGGGTGTTGTTGGTCGGGTCGAACCCCACCCAGCGCAGGCTGGGCAGGAACACCTCTGCCCAGGCGTGGGTGGCGTCGGGGTCGGAGCGGTCGCCGGCCTTGCGGTCGGTGAAGAGGTAGCCGGAGACATACCGCGTCGGGACGCCCCAGCTGCGGCAGGCGGCGATCATGATGTGGGCGAAGTCCTGACAGACGCCGCGGCCCGCCGAGATGGCGAGGTCGATGGGGCTGTCGGCTCCGGTCACACCGGCTTCGTAATCGAAGGATTCGTAGATGGTCTGCGAAAGGCGGCGGATCGCCGTCAGCGGATCGCGTCGCCGAAGCTCGTCCAGGCCCCGCTCGGCCATGAAGGTGCGGAGCGCGTCGGTCTCGCGGACAAAGCCGTGCGGCCGCAGGAAGTCGAAGGTTTCGCCGCGCACGAAGTCGCTCTTCAACCGATCCCATTCGCCCATGTCCAGCGCCTCGGGCAGGGGTTGCGGCGTCTGGGTCTCCACCGCCGAGCGGGCGACGATCGTCAGCCGGTCGTGGGGTTGCGGCACGTCGAAATGGTAGACCGCATTGCCGAAGGTATCGGGATAGGAGAAGAGCTGCGCGGCCGGATCGAGGTCGAGCTCGAAACTGACCAGCCGCTGACGCGCCGCCTTCTGCGGCTGCATCCAGACCTCCATGACGCTTTCGCGCACCGGCCGGTCGTAGTGGTACTGGGTGACGTGGCGGACTTCGAGCAGCATCTCTTATCCCTCCCCGCCACCGACGGGAGGGAAAGGTTCATTCATTCTCACGCCGGCAACCTCATCTCGAGCGGATACGCCACGAAGGTGTTGTAGATCGCGTCGTGGATCTTGGCGCATTCGCCGGCCACCGTGGTCAGGAGGGCGTGGGCCCCCATCGAGGCCAGCTCGTCCATGTCGGCGTATTGCAAGCGGGCCTTCAGCCGCCCCGCCAGCCGCTCGGGGCTCATCTGGCCGGCCTCTTCGAAGTGGCGGCTGACGCCGGCGAGGTGGCTTTCCATCTGCGCCGTGCAGAAGCGCAGGGAGCGCGGGAAATCGTCGTCGAACAGCAGGAACTCGAGAATGTAGCGGGGCTGCAGGTCGGCCGTGTAGACCCGCAGGTAGGGCTCCAGCGCGCAGGCCATGCGCAGCAGGCTGGTGAGCGCGAAATGGTCGGTGACGGCCCGGCGTTTGGGGTCGCCGAAACAGACCTCCAGGAGGCGCGCGATCAACTGGGCGCGTTCCAGGTAGACGCCGATCAGCAGGAACCGCCAGCCTTCGCCATGCGCCATCGTGGCGTCGGCCGCGCCCTTGAACATGTGCAGGTCGGCGATGGTGTCGTGCAGGAAGGCCGAGGAGCCGTCGGCGAAGGCTTCGGCCGCATCCGGCGAGGTCATTCTCAGGAAGAGGACGTTGAGCCGCTCCCAGGTTTCGGTGGTGATCTGGTCGCGCACCTGGCGGGCGTTCTCGCGGGCGCGGGCCAGGGAGGTGAAGACCGAGGCCGGATCGTCACGGTCGAGCACCAGGCCCACGGCGGCTTCATAGGGTTCGGCGGCTCGCGTCTCGTCCAGATCGCCGACCGAGCTCATGGCGATCCGCGCCACCTGGGTCGCCGCTTCGGTGCGGTCCAGCGTGGCGGTCAGCATCACGTCGGAGAGCCGGCACAGGTGCTCGGCCCGCTCCACATAGCGGCCCATCCAGTAGAGGCTGTCGGCCACGCGGGCGAGCATCATGGCTTGGCGCCCCGCTTGTCGTCGGAGAGCACCCAGGTGTCCTTCGAGCCGCCGCCCTGGCTGGAATTGACCACCAGCGAGCCCTTGGTCAGCGCCACGCGGGTGAGGGCGCCGGGGGTGACCACGATCTTCTCGCCGGAGAGGACGAAGGGCCGAAGGTCCACGTGCCGCGGCTCCAGCTCCGTGCCGATGATGCAAGGGGCGGTGGAGAGGTTGATGGTCGGCTGGGCGATGTAGTTGTCCGGATTGGCCTTCAGCTTGGCGGTGAACTCGTCGCGCTGCTTTTTGGTCGAGTGGGGGCCGATCAGCATGCCGTAGCCGCCGCTTTCGCCGACCGCCTTGACCACCAGCTTGTCGAGGTTGGCCAGGACGTGACTGAGCTGGCTCGGCTCGCGGCACAGGTAGGTCTCGACGTTGTGCAGGATCGGGTCCTCGCCGAGGTAGTAGCGGATGATGTGCGGCACGTAGGCGTAGACCGCCTTGTCATCCGCCACGCCGGTGCCGGGCGCGTTGCAGATCACCACATTGCCGGCCCGGTAGGCGTTGAAGAGGCCGGCGACGCCCAGGCCGGAATCGCGCCGGAAGGTGAGGGGGTCGATGAAGTCGTCGTCCACGCGGCGGTAGATCACGTCCACCCGCCGCAGGCCCGTGGTGGTGCGCATGTAGACATGGTTGTCGTGCACCACGAGGTCGCGGCCCTCGACCAGCGGCGCGCCCATCAGCCGGGCGAGATAGGCATGCTCGAAATAGGCCGAGTTGTAGACGCCGGGCGTCATCACCACGACCTGCGGGTTCGGCCGCCAGTCGGCGGTCATGCTCTTCAGGGTGGCCAGCAGCATGTCCGGATAGCGGTCGACGGGACGCACGCCCATCGCCCTGAAGGTGCCCGGGAAGGTGCGCTTGGCCGCCTCGCGGTTGGCCAGCATGTAGGAGACGCCGGAGGGGACGCGCAGGTTGTCCTCCAGCACCACGAACTCGCCGTCCGGCTGGCGGATGAGATCGGAGCCGCAGACGTTCACATAGGCTTTGTTGGGCACATAGAGGTTCTGCATCTCGCGCCGGTAGCTCGGCGCGCCGAGCACCAGCTCGCGCGGCGCGACCCCGTCCATCAGGATCTGCTGCTCGGAGTAGATGTCGGCCAGGAACATGTTCATGGCCCGCAGGCGCTGGGTGAGCCCTGCCTCGATGGTCGCCCATTCGGAGGCCGGGATGATGCGCGGCAGAAGGTCGGTCGGGATAATCCGCTCGGTCGTGCTTTCCGCGCCATAGACCGTGAAGGTGATGCCTTGCAGCAGGAAGAACCGCTCCAGCGTGCGCTGCCGTTCGGCCAGGTCCTCGTGGGTCAAGGTGTCGATGCGTGATTGCAGGCGGGCGTAGTGAGGGCGGATCGAGCCGTCCTCGGCGAGCATCTCGTCATAGATTCCCGGCGCGGGCAGGGGCCTTGTCCCCGTCTCGGCCGTCGCCTCCCGCGCCATAGACAAGACTGAAACCCGTCCTCCGTCGCCGTCCTTAAGGCCGCTATACGCTCGTCGAGGCCCTGGGGTCCGGACGAATGCGCCAGCGTTCGGCCATCGGTCCGGACGCCCACGGCCCGCCCAACAATTGAGCAGGTTCTGCGCATATGCCAAGCGCTCTCGCCGTCGTGGGGGGCTCGCACGGGTGACACGCCCTGCGGCGGCGGCTACACCGGCCGAGGGGCGCGTGCTGGAATCGCATAAGGAAATCACGCGGCGTGCGACGCAGCTTCCTCGTCTTGGCCGGCCTCGCGATCGCCGCGCCGGCCTACGCCGCCGAACCCAAGGCCGTCGTCGAGGGCGTCGAGGACGACACCCTGCGCGCCGCCATCCAGCGGGCGATCGGCGATGCCAGCCGGCCCGCCGAGACCCGCTTCGAGGCCCGCCGCCGGGCGCGGGACGCGGCGCAGTCCGCCATCGCTGTGCTGCGCTCGGAAGGCTACTACGGCTACGAGATCGAGCCCGACGTGGCCGAAGCCGACCCGCCGCATGCGGTGGTCCGCGCCACGCCAGGTCCGCGCTTCGAGATCCAGGACACCAATATCGACTGGGTCGACGACCCGCCGGTCACCGAGGTGGCGCAGGCCGCCGAGGCAGCCGCGGGCCTGCCGGACGGCGCGCCCGGTCGCTCCGCCGATATCCTCGCCGCCGAGGGCCGCATCGTCGCCCTGGTGCAGAACCGCGGCTACGCAGACGTCGTGGCCGCCCCGCGCGAGGTGGTGGTCGACCATGCCGACCGTTCCGTGCGCCCCACCTTCCGCATCGCCGCGGGCGAGCTAGTGCGGCTGGACGGCGTGGACCTGACCACCCAGGGGCGGACCAACCGCGCCTGGGTCCTTGCGCTCGCGCCCTGGCGGCCAGGCGAAGTCTACGACCCCAAGGACGTGGCCGAACTCGAACGGCGGCTCCTGGATACCGGGGTCTACGATTCGGTCACCGTCGCCCTCGCGCCCAAGGCGCAGCGCACCCCCGACGGCCTGCGCCCGGTGATTGTCAGCCTGTCCGACCGGGCCAGGCGGACCATCGAGCTCGGGGCCGGCTATTCCACCAGCGAGGGCGTAGGCATCGACGGGCGCTGGACGCGCTACAACGTGCTCGGACGGGCGGACACCCTGGCGCTGCGGGGGCGGCTCGCCGAGCTGGAACAGCGCCTCGACCTGGAACTCGCCCTGCCGCACTGGCGCCGCCCCCAGCAGACGCTGAAGCTGGGCGTGGGCGCCTTCCAGATGAACACCGACGCCTACGAGGAACTGGGCGCGGGCGTGCGCGCCGACGTCACCCGCCGCTACGGCAAGACCTCCTTCGTCACCCTCGGCGCCTCGGTGGACTATTCCAAGCTGGAAGAGGTGGACGAGGACGCCTTCGGCCTGGTCGACCGCCAGCGCGACCTCGTCCTGCTGACCGGGCTGGGCGCCCTTTCTCTCGACCGCTCCAATGATCCGCTGGACCCGCGCCGCGGCTGGCGCGTGGAGGCGCGCGCCGAACCCACCCTGGTCGTCGGCGACACCAATGTGCCTTACCTCAAAGGACAAGCGCAGGGCTCCTACTACCTGCCGTTCGGCGCGGAGGCGCGCACCGTGCTGGCCTCGCGCCTGCGGCTGGGCGCCATCGTCGGCGGAACCCTGGCCGACGTTCCGACCTCGCGGCGCTTCTTCGCCGGCGGCGGCGGGTCGGTGCGCGGCTACAGCTACCAGGGGGTGGGACCGCGCTTTCCGGACAACACGCCCAGCGGCGGGCGCTCGCTGATCGAAGGATCGGTTGAGCTGCGCCACGACCTGACCCGCCGCTGGGGGCTGGCGGCTTTCGTCGACGCCGGGGCCGTGGGCGAGGACCAGTTCCCGAAGGGGCGCGACCTCAGCGTCGGGGCCGGCATCGGGGTGCGCTACAATCTCGGCTTCGGCCCGATCCGCGCCGATATCGCCATCCCGCTGGACAAGCGCGAGGGCGACCCCTCGTTCCAGATCTACCTCTCGATCGGGCAGAGCTTTTGAGCGCCGAGGAGACAGCCCCGCCGCCCGCGCCGCCGCGCCGCCGCGGCCGCGCGCTGCTGGTCGTGCTGGCCTCGGTGATCGCCGTGCTCGTCGGGCTGGGCGCCCTGGTCCGCTTCGGCGTGTTGCTGCCGCAGGTGCAGTTGATGATCGAGGCCCGCACCGACGGGCTGAAGCTGGGCCGGTTCGGTCGCCTCAAGATCTACGGTCTCTCCGGCGATGTCTGGCGCCATTTCAAGCTCGAGCGGCTGACCATCGCCGACGAGAAGGGCGTCTGGCTGGACGCACGCAAGATCGACCTCTCCTGGCGCTACGGCGCGCTGCTGCAGCGCCGCTTCGTCGCCGACAGCCTGAGCGCCGGCCACGTGCTGCTGATCCGCCGGCCGACGCTTGCGCCCAAGGGACCGGCCTCGCGCGGGATGCCGCTGACCTTCGACATCGACGCCTTGAAGGCCCGCGTCGAGATGAGCCCGCAGTTCAGCTACGAGCGCGGCGTCTACGACCTGACCGGCGACCTGGAGCTGCGCCGCGCCGGCGGGGGCCAGACACTGAACCTGCGCGCCGCCAGCCTGCTGCGGCCTGGCGATTTCGCCCGCGTCGACTATGACACCGGCCCGCGGCGCTCGCTGAAGCTCGACGTCGACGCCGTGGAAGTACAGGGCGGCGCGATCGCGGGGGGCTTGGGGCTCGATCCGCACGCACCGTTCCGGCTGACCGCCCAGGCTGGCGGCAAGGACGGCGCCGGGGCGTTCAATGTGCTGGTCCGGTCCGGCGGCTTGCAGCCGTTGCGCTCGAGCGGGCGATGGACGCCGCAGGGCGCCTCGGCGACCGGCTCGGCGCTGCTGGAGGCATCGACCCACACCCAGGGGCTGGCGCGCCGCTTCGGGCCGGTGGCGGCCTTCGCCCTGTCCAGCCGCCGGCTGGGCGAGGGCGCGCAGGACGTCCGTCTCGCCATCGACACCCGCAGCCTGAAGCTCACCGCGACCGGCCCGGTCGACCCCGCCAAACGCGCCACGCGCGGGCGGGGGCTGGCGACCAACATCCAGCTGGTGAAGCTAGCTGAGCTGGTTCCGGCCGTCGGCGGCGAACAGGCGCGATTCTCCGGGTTCCTGACCGGCGATCCCGGCGCGTGGCGGCTGACAGGGCGGATCGAGGGTGATCGGGTCGGCCAGCCCGCTTTCCGGCTCACCCGGCTCGGCGGTCCGTTGCAGGTGGCGATGAAGGCGCGCGAGCTGTCCATCGAGGCCGATCTCGCCGGCGCCGGCGGGCAGGGGGCGGCTGCCGCCCTCCTCGGCGCGAGCCCCCGCGCCCAGGTCGCGGCCACCCGCCTCTCCGACGGGCGTCTGCTGATGCGCTCGATCCATATCGACGGTTCGGGCCTGGACGTGAACGCCAGCGGCCGGCGCGGCCTGCTCGGCGACCTGACGCTCAGCGGCGACGCCAGGCTCTCGAATCTCGACGGATTGCGGCGCGGCGCGAAAGGAGCGCTGACCGCTCGCTGGACCGCTGGACAGAGCCGCGCCGGCCAGCCCTGGCGGGTCGGGCTGCAGGCGACGGGCGAGGGCCTGGCCGTCGGCATGGCCGAACTCGACCGCCTGCTGGGGCCTCGCCCGAAGCTTGACGCCGACCTCGCCTGGAGCCAGGGCCGGCTGTCGGTCACCGAGGCCAGGCTGGCCGGCGCGGCGGCCACCGCCACCGCCGCCGGCGTGCGCGACGCCGCCGGGCAGCTCAGCTTCAAGCTCGGATGGACCGCGCAGGGGCCGTTCCGCGCCGGGCCGGTGGAGATCGCCGGCAAGGTCTCCGGGAACGGCGCCCTGACCGGAACCCTGGTCGAGCCCCGCGCGGACCTGACGGCCGATGTCGAACGGATCGACGTGCCGCGCCTGCCGCTGACGGCGGCCAAGGTCCGGCTGGCCTTCGCCCGCGCCAGGGCCGGGACCAACGGCCAGGTGCAGCTCAACGCCTCCAGCCCGTTCGGTCCGGCGCGAGCCGCCTCGGCCTTCCGCTTCGCCCCTGGCGGCCTTGATCTGACGGGCCTGGACGTCGATGCGGGCGGGTTGAAGGCCAACGGCGCCGTCTCCCTGCGTCGCGCGACGCCTTCGTCGGCTGACCTGACCCTGGCCGTCGGTCCCGGCGCCTTCATCGCCCAGGGCGAGGTCAGGGGCCGGGTGAAGATCGTCGACTCGGCCGGCGGGCCGAATGCGGCGGTCGACCTGCGCGGCGCGAATGTCGCCGTCGAGGCCGGCGGGCCCGTGGCCCAGGCCGTCCGGCTGACCGCCGATGGGCCGCTGTCGCGCCTGCCCTACGTGTTGCAGGCGAACGGCGTGGCCCGCGCCGGCAAGTGGCGCATCGACGGGCGCGGACAGCTGGCCGACCAGCCCGCCGGCTATCTGTTGACCCTACAGGGCGCGGGCGCGCTGGGCCGCACCGAGGTGGCGACCGTCGAGCCGGCGGTGATCCGCCTGACCGGGCCGCAACGCATGGCCCGGCTGCGGCTGGCGGCCGGCGGCGGCCGGCTGGACATCGACGCCGACCTCGCCGAAGCCGCCACGCGGGTGAAGGCCGTGGCGCGCGACGTCGGGCTCGGGCTGCTCAACCAGGACCTGGGCGGACGGTTCAACGCCGACCTGTCGCTGCAAGGGCGCGGCGCGCAACTGGCCGGGCAGCTCGAAGCCACCGTCGCCGACGCCCAGGCGCTGGGCGCAGCGCGCGAACTGGGGCTGGACGGACGGGTGAGCGCGCGGCTGGCCGGCGACACCCTGACCATCGACGCCTCGGCGACCAACGACCAGGGCCTGAAGGCCAACGCCAACCTGGTGCTGCCGGCCGATGCCTCGGCCGCGCCGCTGCGGCTGGCCATCGACCGCCGCCGCCCGCTGCGCGGGACCTTCGCGGCCGACGGGCAGGTGAAGCCCCTGTGGGACCTGCTGGTGGGTGGCGAGCGGACGCTGTCCGGGCACGTGACGGCGCAGGGCCGCCTGGCCGGAACCCTGGCCGATCCCCGCGCCACCGGGACCTTCGCCCTGGATCGGGGCCGGTTCGCCGACATTCCCACCGGGCTAGTGCTGAACGATGCGACGTTGCGCGCGACCTTGGCGGACAACGCCGTGGACGTCACGCAGATCACCGCGTCCGACGGCCACGGCGGCAAGCTCTCCGGGCAGGGCCGGCTCGGCATCACGCGGGGCGGGGCCAGCAACCTGACCCTCGATCTCACCGAGTTCCGACTGATCGACAACGACCTGGCGGTCGCCACCGCCTCCGGCCGCGCGCAGATGAACCGTGCGGTGGACGGCAAGGTCACGCTCAGCGGCGCGCTCACCGTCGACCGCGCCGACATCTCGGCCAATCCGCCGACCCCCTCCGGCGTGGTGGTGATCGACGTGGTCGAGCGCAACAAGCCGGTCGAGCAGCAGTTCGCCGAGCGGGTCTCCACCCGTTCCGGCCCGGGCATCACCCTCGACATCAGCCTGAAGGCGCCGCGGCGGGTCTATCTGCGCGGGCGCGGGCTGGACGCCGAGCTGTCCCTCGACGCCCAGGTGAGCGGCACCACGGCGCGGCCGAACCTGACGGGGACCGCCCGCATCGTCCGCGGCGAGTATGACTTCGCCGGCAAGCGCTTCGTCTTCGACGACCGTGGCGTGGTCTATCTGTCCACCTCGCCGGAGCGCATCCGCCTGGACCTCACCGCGACGCGTGACGATCCCTCGCTGACGGCGGTGATCCGTATCCGCGGCACGGCCGCCAGGCCGGAGATCACGCTCACCTCCACGCCGGTGCTGCCCAACGACGAGGTGCTCTCGCAGGTGCTGTTCGGCCGCTCGGCTTCGCAGCTGTCCACCCTGGAGGCGGCCCAGCTGGCGGCGGCGCTTTCAGCCCTGGCCGGCGGCGGCGGGTTCGACCTGATCGGCAACCTGCGCAGCTTCGCCGGCCTCGACCGGCTGGCGCTGGCGGGCGATGCGGCGTCCGGCGTCAGCGTGGCCGGCGGCAAGTACCTGACCGACGACGTCTATCTGGAGATCATCGGCGGCGGCCGCGAAGGGCCGGCCGCGCAGGTGGAGTGGCGCGTGCGGCGCAACCTCTCCATCGTCTCGCGGCTGGCCGGGCAGGGCGACGCGCGGCTCTCGGTGCGCTGGCGGCGGGACTACTAGACCGCCCTCTCCCGGTCGGGAGAGGGAAATCCGACGGCGAAGCCGGCGGGAGGGTGAGGGCCACCGGACTCTCCGGAGAGTTCGCAAGCCCTCATCCTCGCCGCGCCTTGCGGCGCGTCTTTCCTTCTCCCGAACGGGAGAAGGGCGCTTAGTGGGTGATGCGCGGGCGCAGCTTGTACTGGCCCGGCTGGAAGTCCTCGAAGATCAGCCCGGTCTGCGGATGGCCGACGGGCTCGCCGGTCTCGTCGGGCAAAAGGTTCTGCTCGGAGACGTAGGCGACGTAGGCGTTCTGCTCGTTCTCGGCGAGCAGGTGGTAGAACGGCTGGTCCTTGTGCGGCCGGATCGCGGCCGGGATGGACTGCCAGTATTCCTCGGTGTTGGCGAACTCCGGGTCGACGTCGAAGATCACCCCTCGGAAGGGGTAGACCCGGTGCTTGACGACCTGGCCGATCGCGAACTTGGCGATTCGATCGTTCATGGTTTCCACTATAGCCCGGCCTGTCTGACCGGCAGGTGAACGTAAAGGCGAGGCGCGGCCTTTCAAGAGGGCGCCCTTCCGGCGCGAGCCCGGGCTTGCTACCTATGCCGTGAAACGAGGCGCCGCGATTGCGCCTGCATTGGGACGGGACAGGTCCATGACCGAGGCGCGCGAAGCGCCCGGCGGCCGCGCCGACGGCCGCCCGCGACGGCCGCAGGAGGGGGCGAACTACGCCGCCATCGACCTGGGCACCAACAACTGCCGCCTCCTGATCGCCACGCCCGCCGGAAGCGGTTTCCGGGTGGTCGAGGCCTATTCGCGAATCGTCCGCCTGGGCGAGGGGCTGACCCAGACCGGCCGGCTCTCCGACGCGGCGATGGACCGGGCGCTCGCCGCCCTTCGGGTCAGCGCCGAGAAGATCCGCCGCCGGCGGGTTGTGCGCCTGCGGGCCATCGCCACCCAGGCCTGCCGGTCGGCCGCCAACGGTGTCGAGTTCATCGCCCGCGTCGCCGAGGAGACCGGCCTTCGCCTGCAGGTCATCACGCCGAAGGAGGAGGCGCACCTCTCGGTCGCCGGCTGTCTCAACCTGCTGGACGAAAGCGCCGAGGCCGCCCTGGTTGTCGACGTTGGCGGCGGTTCGACGGAACTCTCGTGGGTGGATCTCAGCCGTGGTCTGGCCGGCGGGCGGCCGAACATCCGCGCCTGGCTGTCTGTGCCGATGGGCGTCGTCACCCTCGCCGAGCGCTTCCCTGAGGGCGAGGCGGCGACCGCCGAATGGTTCCGCGCGATGGTCGAGGCGGTGAAGGCCGAGGTCGCGCGCTTTCCGCACGCCGAGCCCCTGAAGGGCTCGTTCGAGGCCGACCGGGCGCACATGATCGGCACCTCCGGCGCCATCACCAGCCTGGCTGGCCTGCACCTCAACCTGCCCAGGTACGACCGCAGCCGCGTCGACGGCCTGTGGATGCACCGGCGCGAGTGCGAAGCCGCCGCCGACCGGCTGCTGGCGCTGACCGCCGGCGAGCGCGCCGCCCAGCCGTGCATCGGGCCCGACCGCGCCGACCTGGTGCTGGCGGGCGCGGCGATCCTGCAGGCGGTGCAGGAGCTCTGGCCCTGCACCCGGGTGCGGGTGGCGGATCGTGGCCTGCGCGAGGGCCTGCTGATCGGACTGATGTCCGGCGAGCGGCCGCGCCGCCGCCGGCGCCGGGGCGGGAGGGGGCGGTCGTGAGCGACGACAAGCCTCCGCCGCGCAAGGGCATGGTCCGGCCGCCGACCCGTGGCGGCGATTCCGGCCGCGCGACCCCGGCGCGTCTGAAGACCGCCTATGGCCGCACGCCCTCGCAACAGGCCTGGCTGGAGCGGCAGATCAACGATCCTTTCGCCGCCGAGGCGCGGGCCAAGGGATATCGCAGCCTGGCGGCCTTCAAGATTTCAGAGATCGACGACAAGCTGAGGCTGTTCCGCCCGGGCCGGCGGATCGTCGACCTGGGCTGCGCGCCGGGCGGTTGGATCCAGGTGGCGGTGGAGCGCGGGGTCACCGATATCGTCGGTGTCGACCTCCTGGAGGTCGATCCGATCCCGCCGGCGCGGATCGTCCAGATGGATTTCACCGATCCGGCCTGCGGGCCGCTGCTGATCGATATGCTGGGCGGGGCGCCGGACGTGGTGCTCTCGGACATGGCGCCCAACACGGTCGGTCATCGGCAGACCGACCACCTGCGGATCGTCGCCCTGATCGAGGCGGCGGCCGAGTTCGCCGTCGAGGTGCTGAAGCCCGGCGGGAGCTTCGTCGCCAAGGCGTTCCAGGGCGGCGAGACCGCCGAGGTGATGGCGGCGCTGAAGACGCGCTTCACCGAGGTGCGCAACCTGAAACCCAAGGCCAGCCGGGCCGACAGCTCCGAGGTCTTCATCGCCGCGACGGGCTTCAAGGGCTGAACCCCTCTCCCAGCCGGGAGAGGGACACCCGACGGCGAAGCCGGCGGGAGGGTGAGGGCCACCGCCCTCTCCGGAAAGGCCGCAAGCCCTCATCCTCGCCGCGCCTTGCGGCGCGTCTTTCCTTCTCCCGACCGGGAGAAGGACTGTCATTTGACTCCGCCGCGCTTCGCGGCGATACCGCGCCCGCAAAACGGAGAGTCTCATGGAGATTCGCGAAGGGCTCACCTTCGACGATGTTTTGCTCGAACCCGGCGCCTCGGACGTCATGCCCACCCAGGTGGATGTCGCCAGCCGGTTCACGCGAACGCTGAAACTGAACGTGCCGATCGTGTCGGCCGCGATGGACACGGTGACGGACAGCCGGCTGGCCATTGCGATGGCCCAGGCGGGCGGCATGGGCATCCTGCACCGCAACCTGACGGTCGAGGAGCAGGCCGACCAGGTGCGCGAGGTGAAGCGCTACGAAAGCGGCATGGTCATCAACCCGCTGACCATCCACCCGGACACCACGCTCGGCGAGGTGCGGGAGATCAAGGCGCGGCGGAAGATTTCCGGCTTCCCGGTGGTCGAGAAGGAAACCGGCCGGCTGGTCGGCATCCTGACCAACCGCGACATGCGCTTCGAAGGGTCCGACAGCGTCCCGGCGCGCGAACTGATGACCAGCGAGGGTCTGGTCACCGCCCGCGAGGGGGTCACCCAGGCGCAAGCCAACGAACTGCTGCGCCGCCACAAGATCGAGCGCGTGGTGGTGGTCGACGAGGATTACCACGCCGTCGGCCTGATCACCGTGAAGGACATCGAGAAGGCCCAGGCCCACCCCAACGCGGCCAAGGACACCCACGGTCGCCTGCTGGTCGGCGGCGCTTCGACAGTGGGAGACGCCGGTTACGAGCG
>JADZBR010000065.1 GCA_020852035.1 Caulobacteraceae bacterium | reverse complement strand
GCGTAGAAGTAGCCGTTCTCCTCCACCAGGGTGAAGGGATCGCGTTCCCAGTCGGCGCGGTCAGCCTCCACCACGTCGATGTGGGCGAGCAGCAGCAGGGGCTGGGCCTTGGGGTCCTTGCCGTGCAGCACCGCGACCAGATTGCCGTCCTTCGGCCGGTCGTCGGGAACCAGCACCCGCACGTCGCTGTCGGCGAAACCGGCGGCCTTCAGATGCGCGCCCATCGCCTCGGCGGCAGCGGTGCAGCTGCCGGCCGAGAGGGTGGTGTTGATCTCCACCAGCTCCTCGTAGAGCGCGCGGAAGGCCGGGAGGGTGGGGTCCGCCGGCGGCGGCTTGGCCGGCTGGGACTGGGCGGCCGGCGCCGCGATCAGGGCACCGAGAAGCGCGGCTGCGATAGCTTTCATGAGTCCCTCCCGTACTGGGTCGGGACCGTAGGCGCCCGAGCGCCCAAGGCCAAGCCTGAAGGTCTCTAGGGCGCCGTGGCGCGGAAGGCGCGCACCGTGGCGGCCTCGGCGACGCGCCAGTCGTCTTGCTTGGCGACGGGGTAGGCCAGGATCATCCGCGACACCCCGCCCTCGCGCCGGTGGTAGACCTCGTTGATCTTCTGGCCGGCCTCCTCGTAGGCGATCTCCATGTCGTCGTTGACGCGGGTGTAGCCGCGGCCCTCGCGACCCTCGCGGTCGGCGGTGCGGGCCTCGACGAAGGCGTCCCAGGCCTCCTCGGTCATCGGCGGCTCCTGGGTGAACTCGACAAAGGCGTCGCCCGTCTCGCTGGCGAACCGCCGGCCGACGCCGTCCGATCCCGCGCCGCTGGCGACATGGAGGATTCCCGCCGGGTAGCTCCCGCTCCAGCCGCGGCCCTGGATGTTCTGCCAGAACAGCTCATCGCGCGCCGCCTTCGCCTCGGCTCTGAGCGCGGCCAGGTCCGCCTCGAGGAGCAGGCCGCCGCCGGGACGCTCGCGCGCGGCCTGCCACTGGGCCAGGCCCCGGCGCTCGCGGTCGGTCGGCGGGCCGGCTTGGTAGATGTTGGTGAAGCCCTGCTCGAAGCCGGTGATGTCCAGCCAGGCCGACAGCTCCTCAGCGCTGACCGCGTCCGCCGCGGCGAAGGCCGACAGGCCCGGCGCGGGGCCGGTCAGGGGCGTGAAGCGCGCCTCGCCCTCCACCGGCGCCTCGCCGTTGGCGGTGTAGGTGTAGCGGCCGGCGACGGGGGCGTCGGCGCCTCCCGCCAGGTCCGCGCTCAGCGCCAGGTCGCCGCCGTCGAAGCCGACGTCGATCGCGCAGCGCCCGGAGACGCAGGTCGCGTCGAAGTCGTCGCCCGCCGAGCCCGGCGCCAGCACCGCCACCCAGCCCTCGGCGGAGACCTCGTAGGGGCCGCCGTAGCCGGCGGAGAGCGAGGCTTCGACCACGATGCGCGTCGGCGCGCCCTCCGGCATGCCAGCGAGCTCGCCTAGCCAGCGCACCTGCCGCGCCGCGTCCTCGGCCACCGCCGGCCCGGCGGCCAGGGCGAGCGCCAATCCGACGATGGCCTGTCGCATGGCTTCAGCCCCCGTTCACGCCTGGCGGCTATGCTTCAGCCTCGACGCCCGGCGCGTCAACGGCTGTGTCCCAGCGGCCCCACCAAGGACCCTTCGCGCAGCCCCAGGCGAACCTGTCGGGCGCAGCTGCGTTGGAGTCGCCACGATGCTTGGCTTGCCGAAGATGGCGCGGAGGCGCCCGAAGACCGTGCTGGAGATGGGCTGGGCCTGTTTCGAGTGCGCCGCGACCGGCCGCACCGAGCACCTGCCGACCTCCGAGGACTATCCTGACGACGTGGTTCACCGCTTCAGCTTCACCGCCGGCGGCGGCCTGGGCTGGAAGATCTCCGCCATCGCCACGCCGCGCGCCACGCCGGCCCCCTGGACGATCGTGGTGGTCACCGGCGCGCCGTCGTGGGCGGAATACTGGGCGCCGGCCCTGGCCGCCCTGCCGGCCGACCGCGAGATGGTGGTGGTCGACCGCCCCGGCTACGCCGGCTCCGAGCCCATCGAATATGTCGGCGACATCCGCCTGCAGGCGCGCGCCCTGCTGCCGCTGCTGGAGGCCGCGCCGGGGCAGAAGGTGCTGCTGGTCGGCCAGTCCTACGGGGCGGCGATCGCCACCCTGATGGCCGAGATGCAGCCGCGCAAGCTGGCCGGGGTGGTGATGCTGTCCGGCTTCTTCGGGGTGAAGGGGCCGACCGCCCGCTGGCTGGTGGGCCTGGGCTCGAAGGTGCTGCGCTTCATCCCGCGCGACCTGCGCCACGCGGTGATCGAGGTCTCCGAACAGGCCGGTCAGCTGGACGTCATGCGCCGGGCGCTGACCCGCCTGAAGGTCCCGGTGCACGTGATCCACGGCGACGCCGACGACTTCGCCCCCATCGAGGCGGCCGAGGCCCTGGTGCGCGAGACCCGCACCCGCCGGCCGGTGCGCTTCGAGCGGGTGCCGGGCGCCAACCACTTCATGAACGAGGGCCCGGTCGAGCCGCTGCTCGCCGCGCTGGAGGCCTGCCTGCCGCCGCGGCCGACCTGGCGCTGGCCCGGGCTGCCGAAGCTGCGGCTGCCGCAGGTTTCGCTGCCGAAACTGGAGTGGCCGCAGCTGGCCCCCTCCCGGCGCTCGGTGGCCTGAGAGACTCACAGGCCGTTGGCGGAGCGGTCGTGCGTCCTTCGGGACGCCCGCTTCGCGGGCTCCTCAGGATGACTGAAGCAGCAAAGACTTAGTCATGGTGAGGAGCGGCGAAGCCGCGTCTCGAACCACGCAGGGTCTCGCAGTGTCGCACCGCCCGAACAGGGGGCGTCCTTGTGCGCCAGCTCGCGGTTGATGGCCAGCGCGCCGAGCGTGCAGGCGGCGCCGGACAGCAGATAGGCGCCGACCGACCACACCCCGAAGGTATGGGCCAGGAACAGCGCCACCAGCGGCGCGAAGCCCGCGCCCACCAGCCAGGCCGAGTTGGCGACGATCGCCGCGCCGGTGTAGCGCCGCTCCGGCGGGAAGCGGTCGTTCACCAGCCCCGACGCCTGGCCGAACGCCAGCCCCAGCAGCACGAAGCCGAGGATCATGTAGACCGTCTCGCCCAGCGGCCCGGCGTTCAGCAGTTGCGGGGCGAAGCCGCTGTAGGCGCCGATCAGCACCGCCGAAACCGCCAGCACCAGGCGCCGTCCGTAGCGGTCGGCGAGGACGCCGGAGGCCAGCATGGCGAGCACGCCGACCACCGCGCCGACGATCTCGATCACCAGGAAGCGCACCGGCGTCTCGCGCCCGGTCAGGGTCACCCAGGACAGCGGGAACACGGTCACGATGTGGAACAGCGCGAAGCTGGCCAGCGGCGCCATCGCCCCGAGCGCGATGGTCCGCCACTCCTTGAACAGGGTGGCGAAGGCGGGGGAGGGCTGCAGGTCCTGGCTCTCGAACAGGCGCTCGAAGTCCGGCGTCGCCACGATCCGCAGGCGCGCGAACAGGGCCACGACGTTGATCGCCAGCGCCACGAAGAACGGATAGCGCCAGCCCCAGGCCAGGAAGTCCTCGCTGGAGAGGCCGGTCATGAAATAGGTGAACAGGCCCGCCGCCACCAGCAGGCCGAGCGGGGCGCCCAGCTGCGGGATCATCGCGAACCAGCCTCGCCGCTCGCGCGGCGCGTTCAGCGCCAGGAGCGAGGGCAGCCCATCCCAGGCGCCGCCCAGCGCCATCCCCTGGCCGAAGCGGAACACCGCCAAGAGCACCGCCGACAGGGCGCCCACCTGGGCGTGGCCGGGCAGGAGCGCGATCGCCATCGTCGAGCCGCCCAGCAGGAACAGGGAGATGGTCAGCTTGACCCCGCGCCCGTGGTTGCGGTCGATCCACATGAACAGCAGCGTGCCGAACGGCCGCGCCATGAACGCCACCGAGAACACCGCGAACGAGGCCAGGGTGCCGGTGACCGGGTCGAGATAGGGAAACACCACCGCCGGGAACACCAGCACCGAGGCCAGGGCGTAGACAAAGAAGTCGAAGAACTCGCTGGTCCGGCCGATGATCACGCCGATGGCGATCTCGCCGGGCTTGACCGCCTGGTCGTGCGCATTCACCAGGCGCGCGTCCCGCTCGAGGGGCGTCGAGGTCGCCGCGCCGTCCGTTGCGCTCATCTTCCAACTCCTGGCGAGCCCGTCATGGGCGTCCGAAGGCCCGGAAAGCGTCCAAGCCTACCTTGCTCCTGTGCAGCCAAGGGTGGAAGACTGGCATTGGACAAAATGTCCAATGTAGCCCTCGCCGGGCGCAGCCTAACGGCCAAGACATGCGCGAACACCTGTCCCACGTCAGGCGCCTGGGTCGTCTTGCACCGCTGCTCACGCTCGGTCTGCTCGCCGGCTGCGAGCGCGCCGTGCTGAACCCCGCGGGCGACATCGCCCTGCAGCAGCGCAACCTGATCTACATCTCGACCGGCCTGATGCTGCTGATCATCGTGCCGGTGATCGTGCTGATCGTGCTGTTCGCCTGGCGCTACCGGGCGGGCAACCGCAAGGCGACCTACGATCCGAAGTTCGACCACTCCACCGGGCTGGAGCTGGTGATCTGGTCGGTGCCGCTGCTGATCATCATCTGCCTGGGCGCGCTGACCTGGTCGAACACCCACCTGCTCGACCCGTTCCGCCGGCTGGACCGGATCGGCCCGGGCAAGCCCGCCGACGCAGCCGAGGCGCCGATGGTGGTGCAGGTGGTGGCGATGGACTGGAAGTGGCTGTTCATCTACCCGCGCGAGAACATCGCCACGGTCAACGAACTGGTGCTGCCGGTCGACCGCGAGGTGCGCTTCGACATCACCTCGACCAACATGATGAACACCTTCTACGCGCCCACCCTGGCGGGGATGATCTACGCCATGCCGGGCATGCAGAGCCAGCTGCACGCGGTGCTCAACCGGCCCGGCGACTACGAGGGCTTCTCGGGCAACTACTCGGGCGCGGGCTTCTCGGACATGCGCTTTCGCCTGCGCGGGGTGAGCCCGGCGCAGTACGACCAGTGGGTGCGCCAGGCCCAGGACACCGGCACGGCCCTGACCACGGAGAGCTATCTCGCGCTCGAGAAGCCCACCGAGCGCCACCCGGTCACCTACTTCAGCTCGACGCCGCACGGCCTGTTCGACCGGGTGGTCAACCGCTGCGTCGCGCCGGGGACGACCTGCATCGCCGACCAGATGCGCCACCACGGCGCGGCCCAGGCCGCCCGCCCCGGCGAGCGCGGGCCGCACGGCGAGGCGCATGCGCCCGCGCCTTCCGCCCGCACCGCGCCGGTGACCGGCCACGGTCCCAGCAACTAGGCCGCCGGAGGTTCCCATGTCGCAATCGAACCCCTCCTTCAGCCCGATCTTCGGCCGGCTGAGCCTGGAGTCCGTCCCGATCCACGAGCCGATCCTGGTGGGCACCTTCGGCGTCGTCGCCCTGCTGGGGCTGGCGATCCTGGGGCTGGTCACCCGCTACCGGCTGTGGGGCTGGCT
>JADZBR010000064.1 GCA_020852035.1 Caulobacteraceae bacterium | reverse complement strand
GTGAACATCGCCCTGGGCCTCGCCCTCTTCGCCGTGATCGGCATCCAGGGCCTGGCCATCGCCACCAGCGCGGCGGCCTGGATCACCGTCGCCCAGATGGCGCTGGCGCTGGCCCGGCGCGGCGACTACCGCCCCTCGGCCCGCGCCTGGTCGAAGATGGCCCGCGTCGCGCTCGCCAGCCTGGCGCTGGGCGGCCTTGTCTTCGTCGCCGACATGTTCAGGAGCGACCTGGAGACGGCGCTGGGCGCCTTGGCGCTTCCCGTCGTTGGACCGAAGGAGATCGGCGTCCTCCTGATCAGCGCCGCGGGGGTCGCGCTCTACCCGCTGCTGCTGTTCGCCTTCGGCGGCCTGACGCCGGCCGAGGCCCGCGCGGCGCTGGCCCGCCGCCGCTCCGACCCGCCGCCCGCGCCCTTGCCGTGACCGGGCCGCCGGAGTATCAGCCCGCCCATGTCGATCCGCGGACAGAACTGGCGATGGCGGGCCTTCAAGGCCTGACCCTCTTCCGCACCCGGCCCTTCGCCGGGCGTTCCGACCTTGCGCCGCCTCCGGCGGCCCCGCTCATGAAGTGATCCGATGACCGACCAGACCCCCGCCCCCTACGCGGGCCCCAAGCGCGTGCTTTCCGGCGTCCAGCCCTCCGGCGCCCTGCACCTCGGCAACTACCTCGGCGCCCTGGTGAAGTTCGCCCGCCTGCAGCACGAGATGAAGACCCTGATCTTCGTCGCCGACCTGCACGCCATCACCGTCTTCCAGGACCCGGCCCTGCTCGCCGCCCAGACCCGCGAGATCGCCGCCGCCTATATCGCCTCGGGGCTCGACCCGAAGGTGGCCACCATCTTCCCGCAGTCGGCCGTGCCCGAGCACGCCGAGCTCGCCTGGATCTTCAACTGCGTCGCCCGCCTCGGCTGGCTCGACCGGATGACCCAGTTCAAGGAGAAGAGCGGCAAGCACAAGGAGCGCGCCAGCGTCGGCCTCTACACCTACCCGGTGCTGCAGGCCGCCGACATCCTGATCTACAAGGCCACCCATGTGCCGGTCGGCGAAGACCAGAAGCAGCACCTGGAGCTGACCCGCGACGTCGCCGGCAAGTTCAACCACGATTTCGGTGCGCCGGGCTTCTTCCCGCTGACCGACCCGCTGATCGAGGGGCCGGGCGCGCGGATCATGTCCCTGCGCGACGGTTCGGCGAAGATGTCGAAGTCCGACCCCTCGGACCTCTCGCGCATCAACCTGCTCGACGACGAGGAGGCCATCGCCAACAAGATCAGGAAGGCGCGCACCGATCCCGAGCCGCTGCCGGAGACGCTGGACGAGCTGAAGGAACGCCCGGAGGCCCGCAATCTCGTGGGCATCTACGCCGCCCTCGACGGCCGGACGGATGTTCAGGTGCTGGCCGAGTTCGCCGGCCAGGGCTTCGGGGCTTTCAAGCCCAAGCTCGCCGACCTCGCCGTCGCCAAGCTCGGCCCGGTGGGCGCGGAAATGCGGCGGCTGATGGCCGACCCGGCCGAACTCGACCGAATCCTGAAGGCCGGCGGCGAGCACGCCCGCGCCATCGCCGCCCCCACCCTGCGCGAGGTGAAGGAGAAGGTCGGCTTCATCAGCGCCGGCTGGCTCTAGGCGCCTACATCCCCCGCCGGACGGGCGCGAGATCGGGGAAGTCCGGCTCGCGCTTCTCGGCCTTGGCCTTGAACGCCTCGGCCATGTGCGAGGTGGCGAACATGCCGGGGTTCCACACCTGGATGTAGTCCAGCCCGTCCTTGATGGTGTGGTCGCGGGCGTAGTTGATCATCACCTTCGAGCCGGTCACCGCCAGCGGCGACTTCGACGCGATCTCCCGCGCCGTCGCCAGCGCATGGGCCACCACCGCCTCGTGGTCGGGCAGCACCTCGTTGACCAGGCCGATGCGCAGCGCCGTCTGCGCCGGCATCCGGCGGCCGGTGTAGGCCAGTTCGCGCACCCAGCCTTCGGGGATCAGCTTGCACAGGCGCGGGAAGGTGCCGACGTCGGCGGTCATGCCGATGTTGATCTCCTGGATGCAGAAGAAGGCGTCGGCGGCGCAGTAGCGGATGTCGCAGGCGCTGATCATGTCGACCGCCCCGCCGATCACCCCGCCGTGCAGCGCCGCGATCACCGGCATCCGCGCCTCGTCGAGGCAGGTAAAGGTGTCCTGCAGGGCGCGCAGGTTGTAGCGCGAGGCCTCCCCGGCCAGGTGCCGGTCGGCCGGCGGCGTGGCCGGGGCGTTGGGGGCGGGCGTGGTGAACACCGCCAGGTCCATGCCCGAGCAGAAGTGCTTGCCGGTGGAGGAGATGACGATGGCCCGCGCCCGGGCGTTGTCGTCGATGTCGCGGATGATCGCCGGCAGTTCCCGCCAGAACTCGCGGATCATCGAGTTCATCGCTTCGGGCCGCTTCATCTGGATGTGGGCGACCTTGTCCTCGATGGCGACGTTGAAGCAGGTCCAGTCGGTGGTCGTCGCATCGACCGTGGCGTGGGCGTTCATGGCGGTCTCCCTTTGGCGGCATCAAAGCCGCCTGCCGCCGGGAAAGCCAAGCCTCAGTAGGTGGGCGGCTGGCCCTCCGCCGCGAGGTAGCCCACCGCCGTCAGGGTCGAACGGTCGCCGCCGAGCCCAATCACGCAGTTCTGGGCGTCGAGGCTGGCCAGCGCCGCTTCCAGCCGCGCCCGGTCGAAGCCGAGCTTCGCGCCGTGCGTGAAGAGCACTTCGTGGTCGACCGCCTCGCCCGGCCCGGCCCCGTGCTCGTGGAACGCGGCCAGGATGGCGCGTTCGGCGTCGTCGAGGATCAGCCGCGCCCCCGTCTGCGCCATCGCGGGCGACGCCGGCGTCGTGACGGCAGAGGGCTTCTCGACGGCGCCGGCCAGTTCCAGCATGCCGCGAGCGATCTCCCGCTCGCCCATGATGGTGACGTCCGCGCCATGTGTGGCGAGGTGTTGCACCTCCTCGTCCGAGTGGGCGCGTGCGACGATCTCGATGGCCGGATTGGCGCGCTTGGCCTGCTCGACGATCTGGCCGGCCTCGAAGGCGTCCGGGATCGCGACCAGCAGGCGGCTGGCGTGGGCGATGTTGGCCAGAGCCAGAACCTTACCGTCGGCGCAGTTGCCCTGGATCGTCTCGAAACCCGCGGCCCTGGCCCGTTCGATCGCGGCGTCGTCCGTCTCGATCACCAGGAAGGGGGCGCCGGCCTCCTCGAAGCCCTTGGCCACCACCTCGCCGACCCGGCCGTAACCGACCAGGATGGTGTGTTCCTTCAACCGGGTGGCGGCGGGGTCTTTGGCCGGCTGCGGCGGCGCCTTGCGGGCCTCGACCGCGACGATCATCCGGTCGGCGATGGCGAAGACCAGCGGGTTCAGCATGATCGAGATGATCGCCCCGCCCAGGATCAGGTCGCGCCCCTCAGGCGGCAGCAGCTTCAGGCTCACCCCGAGGCCGGCGAGGATGAAGGAGAATTCGCCGATCTGCGCCAGGCTGGCGGCGACGGTCAGGCTGGTCTCCGGGCCGCGCCTGAAGAGCGCCATGATGCCCAGCGCGGCCATCGACTTGCCGACGATGATGATGCCTAGGACCGCGGCCAGCGGCCAGGGGTCCTGGATCACCACGAACGGGTTGAACAGCATCCCCACCGAGACGAAGAACAGCACCGCGAAGGCGTCGCGCAGGGGCAGGGTCTCCTCGGCGGCGCGATGCGACAGCTCGCTCTCGGCCAGGATCATGCCGGCGAAGAAGGCCCCCAGGGCGAAGGAGACGTCGAACAGCATCGCCGCCCCGAAGGCGACGCCCAGCGCGATGGCCAGCACCGCCAGGCGGAAGAGCTCGCGCGAGCCGGTATGCGCCACATAGTGCAGCACCCAGGGGATCACCCGGCGGCCGACGATCAGCATGAAGGCGACGAACCCGGCGACCTTCACGAAGGTCAGGGCCAGCGGTGCGCCGATGCCCGCAAGCAGCCCGGCCTCGGTGTCGGCGCCCGCCAGCGCCCCCGCCAGCGCCGGCAGCAGGACCAGGGCCAGCACCATCGCCAGGTCCTCGACGATCAGCCAGCCGACGGCGATCCGTCCCCGCTCGGTCTGCACCACCCTGCGTTCCTGCAGGGCGCGCAGCAGCACCACGGTGGAGGCCACAGACAGCGCCAGGCCGAAGACGAATCCGCCCATCAGGCTCCAGCCCAGGAGGTGGGCCATGCCCATGCCCAGCAGGGTGGCGACGGCCATCTGGGCGACGGCGCCAGGGATGGCGATCGCCCGCACCGCCAGGAGGTCCTTCAGCGAGAAATGCAGGCCGACCCCGAACATCAGCAGGATCACCCCAATCTCGGCCAGCTCGTTGGCCAGCGCCTGATCGGCCACATAGCCCGGCGTGAACGGCCCGATCAGCACCCCGGCCAGCACATCGCCGACCAGCGGCGACAGCTTCAGCCGCTGGGCGAGGGCGCCGAGCAGGAAGGCGACCGAAAGGCCGGCGACGATGGTGGCGATCAGCGGGGTGTGATGCATCGGGCTCCTTGCAATTCGAGACGTCTTGCAATTTGCCGGCTGGCCGCCCAAGATCAACCAAAATGGCTGACTTCGACGATAATTTCACCGTGATCGCCCCCTGCCAGTGCCGGGCGGCGCGGGCGCTGCTGGGCTGGACCCAGGACGAGTTGGCCGAGGCCGCGGGCCATTCGCGCAGCACGGTCAAGGATTTCGAGAACGGCCGGCATCATCTGCACCGCTCGACGGCGGGCGACATCCTCGGGGCGCTGCGGCGTCATGGGGTGACGCTGATCCGCGATGCGAGCGGGCTGGGCGTAAAGCTGGCGGCGGGTTAGGAAGGGACGAGCCGCGAATCGGTCGCAAAACGGCCCCATCGACGGCGTTCAGTTCAGCGTCTCTCCGCCACCCCAAGACCCGAGATCGCCTTGACGCTCAAGCCGACCGAGACCCGCGCCTGGAAGAAGCTGCTGGCCGCCTACCAGACGCCGAGCCACGCCCGCTCCACCTTCGAGATCGTCATCACCGCGGCGCCTCTGGTGGCGCTCTGGGCGCTGGCCTGCTGGGCGGTGACGCATGAACTCTGGTGGGGGATCGCGCTGATCGCGCCGGCCGCCTTCTTCCTGGTGCGGCTGTTCATGATCCAGCACGACTGCGGCCACGGGGCCTTCTTCAAGTGGAAGGCGTTGAACGACTGGGTCGGCCGCTCGATCGGCGTGCTGACGCTGACGCCCTACGACTACTGGCGCACCACCCACGCCATCCACCACGCCACCTCCGGCAACCTCGACCGGCGGGGCCTGGGCGCCATCGAGACCAGGACGGTGGCCGAATATCAGGCGATGTCGAAGCTGCAGCGGCTCGGCTATCGGCTCTACCGCAACCCGCTGGTGCTGTTCGTGGTCGGGCCGGCCTTCGTGTTCATGATCATGCAGCGCCTGCCGGTCGGGCTGATGAAGGGCGGCTGGCGGCCGTGGCTCAGCGTCATGGGCACCAACCTCGCCATCCTGGCGCTGGCGGTGGTGCTGCTGCTGCTCGGCGGGATCAAGCCGCTCATTTTCGTGCACATCCCGATCATGCTGATCGGCGCCGGCATCGGCGTCTGGCTGTTCTACATCCAGCACCAGTTCGAGGGGGTGCAGTGGTTCCGCCAGAAGGACTGGAGCCTCACCACCTCGGCGCTGGAGGGCTCCTCGCACTATGTGATGCCGCAGCCGCTGCGCTGGTTTTCCGCCAACATCGGCATCCACCACGTGCACCACGTCTCCAGCCGCATCCCCTTCTATCGCCTGCCCAAGGTGCTGAAGGACCATCCCGAGCTGGCGGACATGAACCGGGTGACCCTCTGGCAGAGCCTGAGGGCCATTCCCCTGGCGCTCTGGGACGAGGCCGGCCAGCGCATGGTGACCTTCCGCCAGGCCAAGGCTCTGGGGCGCGTTCCGGCCTGATCGGCCAAGTCTCTGGAACGAATCACCAACCGCTAGGGCTTGTGGAGAACATTCCGCTCAGAGGCGCCGGCGCCTCTGCGTTCGGCGCCTGTTCTCGGCGTTGAAGGTTGGTTCGCAGACCTCACGCTGCGCGGCCTTGCGCCCTTCGAGACACCCGCCTCGCGGGCCCTCAGGATGACTAAGATTGTAGTCGCCTACCCGCCTTGGTCATGGTGAGGAGCGCGAAAGCGCGTCTCGAACCACGCAAGGCCGATCCGCCTCACGCCGTCAGGTAGTCCTCGATCTCGCGCAGCCGCTCCTTGCCGAACCACATTTCGCCCTCGACGAAGAAGGTCGGGCTGCCGAAGGCGCCCCGCGCCGCCGCCGCCTCGGTGCGCTCCAGCAGCTTCTGCTTGATCTGCGGCGTCTGGCTGGCGGCGATCAGCTCGTCGATGGGCAGGCCCGCGGCGACCATTTCGGCGCGGAACACCTCCGCATCGTCCATCTTGGCGCCCTTCTCCCACATGGCGGCGAAGCCGGCCTCGACATAGGCCGGCAGGATCCCCGCCGCCTCGGCGGCCGTCGCCCCGCGCATCAGCATCAGGGTGTTCACCGGGAAGTGCGGGTTCATCTTGTAGGGGGCGAGGCCGTGGCGGGCGATGAACCGGCGGGTCTCCAGCCCCTCGTAGGCCAGCTTCTTGGGCACGCCGGCGAAGGCGACCATCGGCGCCTGGTTGCCAGTGGCCTTGAAGAGCCCGCCCAGCAGCACCGGGGTGTAGACGAGCTTCGCGCCGGTGCGCGCGGCCACGCCCGGCAGCACCTGATGCGCCAGATAGGCGTTGGGACTGCCGAAATCGAACAGGAATTCGAGGGTCTTGGTCATGGGATCACCAGGTCTCCGCATAGGGGCGCAGGTCGAGTTCGTGGGTCCAGGCGTCGCGGCTCTGGTGGTGCAGCATCCAGTACGCCTCGCCGATGGAGGCGGGTTCCATCAGTTGCCCCGGCTGGATCGCCGCGACCGCGCCATCGCCGCCCCGGCCGCGGATGCGCTCGCGCACGAAGGCGGTGTCGACGCCTGAGTCGATGACCAGGTGCGCCACATGGATGCCCTGCGGCCCGAGCTCGCGGCCCATCGCCTGGGCGGTGGCGCGCAGGCCGAACTTGGCGGCGGCGAAGGCGGCGTAGCCCTTGCCGCCCCGCATCGAGGCGGTGGCCCCGGTGAAGAAGATCGAGCCTTCGCCGCGCGGGACCATGATCTTCGCCGCCTCGCGCCCGGTCAGGAACCCGGCGAGGCAGGCCATCTCCCAGAC
Organism: Caulobacteraceae bacterium; assembly: GCA_020852035.1. Lineage (GTDB taxonomy): Bacteria > Pseudomonadota > Alphaproteobacteria > Caulobacterales > Caulobacteraceae > Phenylobacterium. Next base: position 898 of record JADZBR010000064.1, on the reverse strand, counting down.
CTTGCGGAACACCCGCTCGGTGGTCTCGCGGATCGGGAAGTTCACATTGGCCCCGACATTGAAGATCACCGCCGAGAGCGGCGCATGAGCCTCGGCGGCGGCCAGGAACTGGGTCACCTGATCTTCCTGCCGCGCATCCAGCGAGCGGCCGACCGCCTTGCCGCCCGCCGCCTCGATCTCGGCCACGAGCGGCGCGAGCTGGCCCCCGTTCCGCCGCCCCGCGAACACCGTGAACCCGCCCGCCGCGAAGCGTTTGGCGATGGCGGCGCCGATGTAGTCGCCGGCGCCGACAACGGCGACAGTTCGCTCCAGGTCGGCCATGCTCGCCTCCGTAAGTCTCGTTTCAAGATGCACTGTGGGTCTTGTTTTCAGACCAAGTCAAGGCATCATGGGATCAAGGAGTGCTTCGATGCGTTGGGAAGACCTCGCCGACCAACCCTGTTCGATGGCCCGCGCCCTGGCGGTGGTCGGCGACCGCTGGACACTGATGATCCTGCGCGACGCCTTCCTGAAGGTCCGCCGCTTCGACGACTTCCAGAAGAGCCTGGGCCTCGCCCGCCGGGTGCTCTCCGAGCGGCTGGCCCTGCTGGTCGAGGAAGGGGTGCTGGAGAAGCGGCCCTATCAGGAGCGCCCGGTGCGCTACGAGTACCGCCTGACCGACAAGGGCCTCGACCTCTACCCGACCGTGCTCTCGCTGATCCACTGGGCCGACAAGCACTGCGCCGGCCCGGAAGGCCCCCCGGTGCTGCATCACCACAAGACCTGCGGCTGCGACTTCCGCTCGGTGCTCACCTGCTCGGAGTGCGGCAAGAAAGTGAAGCCGCGGCAGGTGGAGGCGCGAGCGAACATCGCGGCTCCCCGTCAACCCGCATGACAGTCGTTTGGAGAGCTATCGTTC
>JADZBR010000063.1 GCA_020852035.1 Caulobacteraceae bacterium | reverse complement strand
GTCGGACGCCGTGCTGGATGATCCGGCGCTGCTCGCGATCCACCGCCTCCAAGGCCGGGCGCCAGCGATCCTGTTGGACGTTGACGGTGACCATCACGACATGAGCGGCCTTGTACTCGTCGCCCTCGAAGGCGCCCGCGCCCAGGAACGGGGGATCGGCGGCGCGCGCCATGGCCGAGAAGCGGCGGTTGAGAACGGCGAAGCCCAGGGCGGTCACCAGGTCTTCGCGTCGCTTGGCCAGGGTGTCGGGGGCGGTCTTCGGCGGTCCGACCCAGGCGAGTTGCAGCGACGGCGGCGCGCCGGCCTCGACCACCAGCCGGGCCTGCGGCTTTCGGCGCTCCACCCGGCCGAGATCGGGAACGCCCCCCGACGGGCCCTGGGCGGTCCAGTCGGAGAACCTGGCCTTGATCTTCGCCTCGACGGCGTCGACGTCGATGTCGCCGGCGACGACCAACACGGCGCGCTCCGGGCGATAGTAGCGTCGATAGAACTCCTGAATCTGGGCGGCGGGCGCCGACTTGAGCACCTCGACCTTGCCGATGGGCAGGCGCGCGGGCGGCAACTGCCCCTTGAGAAGGAACTCCAGGCGGTCCTTGTAGACGCGGTAGGAGGGGGTGGCCCGGGCGCGCTCCTCCGAGAGCACCACGCCGCGTTCACGGTCGACGGCCGCAGGATCGATCAGCAACTCCCCGGCGGTTTCGCGCATCAGCATGAGGCTGGTGTCGAGACTCTCGGCGTCAGTGCGCGGCAGGTCGAGCTTGTAGATCGTCTGCTGGAAGTCGGTGGAGGCGTTGGTGTCGGCGCCGAAGGAGAGGCCGAGGCGCTCCAGCGTCTTGATCATCTCGCCCTCGGGCACGTTCTTCGAGCCGTTGAAGGCCATGTGCTCCAGGAAGTGGGCGAGGCCCTGCTGGGCGTCGGTCTCCATCAGCGAGCCGGCGTCGAAGCGCAGGCGCAGGGAGCCCTGCTGCGGCGGCGTGGCGTTCTTCATGATCGCATAGCGCATGCCGTTCGGCAGGGCGCCGAAACGCACCTGCGGGTCGGGCGCGACGTCGGACTTGGCCTGGGGCCATTCGCCTTGCTCGAGCTTGGCCGGCGCGGTCGAGGGCGCCTTGGCGAAGGGGTTGGGCAGGCGAGGAGCGGCCGAGGCGGGCAGGGCGACGGCGAGGGCGACGAGGGCGGCGAGCGCCCGGTTGCGGCGGAGCATGAATGTCCTTGAACGGCGTGTGCGGCAGACAAATCGCGCAAAGGCGGCCGGTGCAAGGCGGAATCTTGCCGCCGGGCAGGGCGGGCGGCGGATTGCTTCTTCGTAAGATGAGCGCATGCCCGCCATCCCCCACATCGTCACCCTAGGCCTTGTGCCTAGGGTCCCTAGGTCCGCCGCTCAGACGGTCGGGATTGGGGGCGCTGACCCGCCGGCGCGCCCTCGGCCGGTGTTTGAGAGGCCAAGAGAGGGATCCTAGGCACAAGGCCTAGGATGACGGGGGTGGGGTGGAGGCGTGAGCACGCAGCCTCCACCGCGAAACGGCGAGGTTGGGAGGGCGGGAATAACTTCAGAGCTATCCGCCCAAATCCGACAAGTCACGACGGCCGTCGACCACCCGTAGGATCAAGACGCCGTCGCCGCTTGGGAGCGGTTCGTAGAGGATGATCCAGGGCGATACCGCGAAGCTGCGCGGCGCGCCTTCCAGCTCACGGCGCACGCGGCCCATGCCGGGGAGGGCGGCGATGCGTTCGATGGCAAGGCCGATCCGCCGGAGGATTGCGGCGGCGCGGAGTTCGCCGACGTCCGTGGCGATCCAATCGCCAAGCTGATCAAGGTCGCGGCCGGCGTCGCGGGAGAGGACGATGCGCGGCGAGCCCACCTCTCGGGAACGCTATGCTCCGCCGCGCCGATTGCGGCCGTCGGTGATGATCTCGTCTATCGATCGCGGGTCGCCAATCCCTTCGGCGACCTCGCGGCGGGAGCGCCGGATCGAAGCGTTCAGCGCATCGCGATTGCGCGCGATGTAGGCGTCGACTTCGGCCTCCTCAGGGTCAGTCGAGCGCTTGACCGGATTCGAACTCATGGCGCGAGCATAGCATTTCATCGAAGCCGCCGATAGTCGCTCACGCCCTAGGGTTGTGGCTTGCTGGTTTAGCCGCCCGGCCGGGTCACGTAGTAGCTCGCCGTGTTCCCCACCGCCGTCGCCGTGCCGCTGATCGAGCGGCCGGAGCCGCCGATGGACATCTGGGTCGCGGCGCGGATGTCGGCCTGGTTTTCCTGGCGATTGGCGATGTCCATCGTCGACTGGCAGTCCGAGCAGGCGAAGGCCGTCGAGGCGTTGCCGATCGAATTGGCCGAGACCGAGGCGTCGTAGCCGTAGCCGCCCTCGAAGCTGGCGTAGGTGTCCACCGAGCCGTCCTCGCCGTTGAACTGGGTCGAGTCGATGGTGATGCCTTCGCCGTAGTTGCCGGCGACCATGCTGTTGGCGACGCCGTAGGCGATGGTGGTCGAGGCGCCGAAGTCGTAGGCGCCGCTCTCGGCCGAGGCGATGATCTGCGAGTCGTTGTCCTGGTTGGCGGCGGCCGATAACGGCCCGGTCTCGTTCTCGATGGAGACGTTGTTGCCGCTGGCGGTGGCCTGCGAGGTCGCCGCATAGATGTTGTCGTAATAGGTCTGGGTGCGCGCCTCGGTGACCGGGCCGGTGTTCTCCTGGGTGACCGCGATGGTCTGGGTGGAGTCGCCGATGGCGTTGGAGGTCACGTTGTTGGCCGCGGCCGAGGCGGTGACCACCGCTTCGTCCTCGACGTAGTTGTAGTCGGCGCCGCCGTAGGCGCTGACGGTGGACGAGTTGGATTGCTCCACCTCCATCGTGCCCGCGCCGTGCTCCATGCCGAAGCCCTGGCTGTTGGCGATCGCCTGGGTGTTGGACGAGAGGTACCCCGTCTCGGCCTCCCCGGCGTCGATGTAGCTGGTCGCCGCGATGCTGGGGCCGGTGGTCTGCTGGCGCACGCGGGCGTTCAGGATGCCCGCGTAGAGGCCGCCGTCCGCCGCGTTGCCGGTGGCCGCGGTGTTGGTGACGGTCTGGGCGCCGGACGAGCCGGTGACCTCCATGTAGGACATGGCGCCCGTCGTGCCGGAGACCTGTTGGCGGTTCTCCAGCGTCAGGTCGCCGTCCTCGACATAGGCGTCGTAGGCGTTGGCGGTGGCCGTGGTGACGGCTGCCGTCTCGTCGGTCACGTCGGTGACGCTCAGATTCTGGTCGGCGGTGACGTCGCCGGACTGGTCCTGGTCGTTGACGGCCAGGCTCTGACTAGAAGCGGCCCCGACGCACAGCGCCATCGCGGCCGCTGTGCCAACGAGAAGGATCTTCGCGGGTCTGGGCATTGTTCTGGTCCAGATTGTTGTACGCCGGGATGTAGGCGCCGGTCAGGCCGACGGTGCTCGCGTTGAGCGGGTCGTAGGTCATGCAGGCTTCGGGGCCGGGCATGCCGTAGAGGTTGGCGGTCATTTCCACGACCGCGCGCTCCACCAGGCCGCGGACAGCCAGCTGCAGGGGCTCAAGCGCGCCCGTGCCGGCCGAGATGTCGAAGAGGTTGCCGTTCCAGAAGTCGAAGACGCCCAGCGAGACTTCGCGGCCGACCACCTGCTTCTGGTAGGAGATCACGTCCACCACCTCGAGGGTGCGGGTGTTGATCATCCGCAGGTCCAGGCCGACGTTCATCACGAACGAACGCCCGCCGAGCCGGCCCTTGAAGTCGGTCGGGGTGGGATCGCCGCCGGCCACGTCCACGCCCGAGGAGCGGATGTTGTAGTTCAGCTCGGTGATGCCGCCGGCGATGTAGAAGTCCGAGCCGGGCACCTGGCCGGCGAGGATGCGGCGGTATTCGGCCGGCATGTCGGGCTGCTGGCTGGGGTTGTCCGAGATCAGCTTGTTGTTGGCGTATTTCAGCTCCAGCTCGGAGACCGAGGTGTCGAAGCGCTCGACCAGCGGCACGCCCGCCTTGGCCAGCGCGCTCATCGCCATCAGCGAGGCGCCCTGGGTGATCTTGCGGCCCGAGCCGTCGGCTTCGGCCTTGCCGGTGTAGTCGGCGATGCGGCCGACGGCGATGCGCGGCGCGGTCAGCTGGTGCTGGCGGGCGTAGTTGGCCTGGCAGACCAGGGCGGCCGAATAGGGCGTCGGGTTCGGCGTCACCGCCGAGTTGCCGATCGGGCTCGCGTAATTGCCGCTGGGGCCGGCCACGGGCGTGGCGCAGGCGCTGAGCGCCATCGCGGTGGTGGCGAGCAGGGCCGCCACCCGCGACTGCTTGAGGAACTTAATCGCCATCGCTAACGCCCCCGGACGTATTCGAGTTGGCGATCACGTCGCCATTGTTGATCTGAGTGGAGTCGATGATCACCGTGTTGTTGTTGCCCTGGGTGACCACGGTCAGGTTGTTGCCGATCGCGCTGGCCCCGCCGACGGCGCCGACTCCGGCGTAGCTGGACGCCACCCCGAAGCCGCCGGATCGGGCGTAGACGCTCTGGTCTTCGCCGGAGAGGATCAGGCCGTCGATGATCACGCGATTGCCGTTGGCGTCGCGCGTGATGTAGTCGACCATGTGGTTTTCGGAGCCGGGCGTGCGCCCCCAGCCGGCGTTGAACTCGGCCGAGTTGGTCGACAGCGACTGGGCCTGCGCCGCGCCGGCCGCCAGCGCGGCGAGGCCGGCGAGCAGGACAACGCGCGAGGTGCGCTGCGAACGGTTAGGCACGGTCATCGGTTGAACTCCGCACAACGGGCGACGATCTGGACAGGCTCAAGCAACGCGCGTGCCAGCTCCACTTCGGCTCATCCTGTGGGGGAACTCTCGCGATTTCGTTAAGTGTAAGCGGCGCTCTAGGGTGAGGCCGTAAACGGAGGCAGGACTTGGCGGAACAGCGCGAGCCGGCGATCAACGCGCCATGGCCGGTGTTGACCTTGATCGGGTTGATCGCGGCCGTGCATGCGGCGCAGGTCTGGGGGCCCCAGGGGCGCTGGATCATCGACCTGGCCTTCACCCCCGCGGGGTTGATGGAAGGACGGTGGACGCCGCTGATCACCGCGATCTTCCTGCATGGCGGGTGGCTGCACCTCTTCATCAATGCGGCGTTCCTTCTGGCGTTCGGGGTCCCCGTCGCCCGTTACCTCGGCTCGAGCCTGTCTTCTGCGTTGATGTTTTTCATCTTTTTCCTCGTCTGCGGTGTGCTGGGCAGCCTTGCCTACGCCGCCTTCGACCCCAGCTCCCGGCAGCTCATGGTCGGCGCCTCGGGGGCGGTGGCGGGGCTGATGGGCGCGGCGTCCAGGCTGGTCGAGCGGCGTGGCCGGCTGGGGCCGTTCGGCAGCCGCACGGTGATCTTCATGGGCCTGGCCTGGCTGGTGGTGAACCTGCTGGTGGCGGTGTTCAACTTCGCGCCCGGGGCGGGCGATGCGCAGATCGCCTGGCAGGCGCACCTGGCCGGCTATGCGGCGGGCCTGGTGTTGATCGGCCCGTTCGGCTGGATGGCGGGAGCCGACATGGCCGATGCGCATTGATTGAAAGGCCGCTTTGAGCGACCCTCGGTATGCGTAAGGACAGGGAGAGACGCACATGCTGGTGTCCCAGATCCTCAAGACAAAGGGCGCGAACGTCTTCACGGCGTCCCCGAATGAAACAGTCGCGGCCGCCGCGGCCTTCCTGCACACCCGCAAGGTCGGCGCGGTGGTGGTGACCGAAGGCGACCGGGTGGTGGGCATCCTCTCGGAGCGGGACATCGTGCGGATCGTGGCCGAGGAGGGGGCGCCGGCGCTGACCAAGACCGTCGCCGTCTGCATGACCGCCGACGTGGTGTTCGCCGATCCCGGCGAGACGGTGCAGCTGCTGCTGGAACGCATGACGGACCGGCGTGTGCGCCACCTGCCGGTGTGCAAGGACGACCAGCTGGTGGGGATCGTCTCGATCGGCGACCTGGTGAAGTCGAAGATCGCCGAGACCGAGGCCGAGGCCGAGGGGCTGAAAGCCTATATCGCGACGGGTTGAAATCCCTCGCCCGGAGGGAGAGGGAAATCCGCCGGCGCAAGCCGGCGGGAGGGTGAGGGGTTCCGGTTTGTCCGGAGAGGGCGCGGGCCCTCATCCTCGCCGCGCCTTACGGCGCGTCTTTCCTTCTCCCGATCGGGAGAAGGAACCTACGCCACCGGCCTCAGAATCTCCGTCGCGCCGCCGTTGACCGCGTCGGCGAGGCTATACTGTTCCAGCACCGCCGCTGTCGCATCGCGCGCGCGCAATAGAGCCTGACGCAGGCGACAGGTCTTCAGGTCGGGGCAGGCTTCGCACTTCTTGAAGGCCATGCGGCTGACGCAGGGGGCGAGGGCGAGGGGGCCGTCGATCACCCGGATGATTTCCGCGAAGCTGATGGCGGTGGCGGGCTTGGCCAGGGTGTAGCCGCCGAACTTGCCGCGTCGGCTCGTCAGGATGTTGTTGCGGGCAAGCTCAAGGAGGATGGCTTCCAGGAACTTCTTGGGCGCGTCGGCGCGAGCCGCGAGCACGGTCGCCGTCGCCTGGCCGGACGGATCGGATGCGAGCTCGACGAGCGCGCGCAAGGCGTAGCGGGCTTTCTGCGACAACACGGCGACGGTTCCCCTCCTGTCCTTACTAGGCGCCCACGCGCGCGGCGCAAGCGCGCCCGCGTGCGACATTCGCCCGCCGATGGGCTAGGCAAGCGCTCCTTTAGCGGAGCGCGCCATGTCGGACGGGGGCTGGAAGGATCTGTTGGCGGAGGGGCGCCTGGCGCGCTTCGCCCTGATCTGCCTCGGCGTCTGGCTGAACGCGGCCGACGCCCTGGTGACCGCCACCATCATGCCGAGCGTGGCGGCCGACATCGGCGGCGACGCCTATTTCGGCTGGGCGATCGCGACCTTCCTCCTGGGCGCCATCGTGGCCGGGGCGAGCGGAGGGGTGGTCTCGCGCCGGCTGGGCCTGAGGGCGGCGCTGATTGGCGGCGGACTGGTCTATTCCGCGGGATGCGCGTTCGGCGCGGCCTCGCCGGAGGTGGTCAGTTTCCTCGTCGGCCGCTTGCTGCAGGGGCTCGGCGCGGGCTGGGTGGTCGGACTCTTATATGTCGCGGTCGGCGTGGTGTTCCCCGAGCGGCACTGGGCCAAGGTGTTCGCCGCGACCACCAGTGTCTGGGGCGTGGCGACGCTACTGGGGCCGCTGGTGGGCGGGCTGTTCGCCGGGGCCGGGCTCTGGCGGTGGGCGTTCTGGCTGTTCGCGATCCAGGGGCTGATCTTCTGCGCCATCGCCTGGCGGCTGCTGCGCGGCACGCCGCGCGGGGAGGCGGAGAGCGGCCTGGCGCTCAAGCAACTGGCGATCCTCGCCGTCGCCGTGACGGTGATCGCCGCCGGCGGCCTTGTCGAGGGCGCGGCCCTGGCGTTGGCGCTGGTGGCGGGCGGGACGCTGCTGCTCTTCCTCATGCTGTGGGTGGACCAGCGCAGCGATCCGCGCCTCCTGCCGCGGGACGCCAGCCGCTGGGGCAACGCGGCCAGCGCCGGCTACCTGACCATGTTCACCCTGACCGCCGCCGCGATCGGCTGGACGGTTTATGGCGCGGCGCTGCTGCAAGCCTTCTACGGGCTGTCGCCCTTGGAGGCGGGATATGTCGTGGCCGGCGAGGCGCTCGGCTGGACGGCGGCGGCGTTGCCGATCGCCGGCCTGTCGGACCGTTGGCATGGCTTTTTTATCCGACTCGGGGCGGCGCTGGTGAGCGTCGGCCTGCTGATCATCGCCTTCGGCCTGCCGACCGGCCATCTGTGGATCGTGGTGGTCGGTTCCCTGACCCTCGGGGCGGGATTCGGCTGCGCCTGGGCGTTCGCCACGCGGCGAATCCTCGGCAGCCTGCCGGAGGCCGAGCGCGGACTGGGCTCCTCCGCCGTGCCGGCGACCCAGCAGATCGGCAACGCCGCGGGCGCGGCGGCGGTGGGCGCAGTGGGCGCGGTGTTGGGGTTGTCGCAGGGCATCGACGCCGCGGTCGCCGCGCGCGCAAGTCCTTGGCTCTTCACGGCCTTTCTGCCGCTCTCGCTGGTCGGCCTGTGGGCCGCGCACCGCCTGGCGTCGCACCGCGGCGAGGGCGCTGCTGCAAATTTATGACGAAGCGGGGTTGCGCTCTGAAAAGCCCCCCCGTATATGCCGCGCCTCGCTCGGAACGGCCTCGCCGCCGGCGGAAACAAAGGGTTCGAAAGGCTCTTGATTTCCACCGGATCGTTGAGTAGGTTCCGCAGCTCCAATCGAATCGTCACGGACTGAGCAGGGCGCGTCCCTACGGGCCCGTAGCGGTTTTTGCGCCAAATTTCAGGGAAACCTGGGGGTGGCGGAAAAGCTCGAAAGAGCCGATTGACACTCCGGAGACCGGCCACTAGATAGCCGCCTCCCGCCGCTACCGGGCGTTAATCGGTGGGGTTCGCGGAAGCGGATCGGGTCTTTGACATCGTTGATTTGGAAAGAGAAACGCAGGCGGCGGCGTCCTTGCTGATGGTCTTAACCAGGCCATCTCGACGTCGACGTATTGCGGTCTCTTGAAAGATACCATGAACCTCCGTGACTTCGGTCGCGGATGTTTTCGTGGGAACTCGTCAAGATACTATGCAAACCAGAACGCTGATCTCGGGGTCACCCGGGGTCGAGAACTGGAGTCAATGTCAACTCAACCTGAGAGTTTGATCCTGGCTCAGAGCGAACGCTGGCGGCAGGCCTAAAACATGCAAGTCGAACGCACCTTCGGGTGAGTGGCGGACGGGTGAGTAACGCGTGGGAACGTGCCCTTTGGTTCGGAACAACTCAGGGAAACTTGAGCTAATACCGGATGTGCCCTTCGGGGGAAAGATTTATCGCCATTGGAGCGGCCCGCGATGGATTAGGTAGTTGGTGGGGTAAAG
>JADZBR010000062.1 GCA_020852035.1 Caulobacteraceae bacterium | reverse complement strand
GGGAGAAGGTGGCGCGAAGCGCCGGATGAGGGGTCGAAGATCATCGACGCCTCGAACAGCAGATCGGCCCGATGCGGATGGCGAGTTTGAGAGACCCCTCATCCGTCTCGCTCCGCGAGCCACCTTCTCCCGCAAGGGGAGAAGGACCGCTGCATCGCAGCTGTGACGGGGGTGTGCGAAAATCGCAATGCCGCTAAAGAACCTGCGCCATGTCGCACAACACCTTCGGCCACCTCTTCCGCGTCACCACCTGGGGCGAGAGCCACGGGCCGGCGCTCGGCTGCGTGGTCGACGGGTGCCCGCCGGGCCTTTCGCTGACGCCCGAGGACATCCAGGTCTGGCTCGACAAGCGCCGCCCCGGCCAGGGCAAGTTCGTCACCCAGCGCCAGGAGCCGGACGCGGTGCGCATCCTCTCCGGCGTCTTCGAGGACGAGCGCACCTCAGGCCAGGTGACCACCGGCACGCCGATCTCGCTGATGATCGAGAACGTCGACCAGCGCAGCCGCGACTATTCCGAGATCGCCCAGGCGTTCCGCCCCGGCCACGCCGACCACGCCTATTTCGCCAAGTACGGCGTGCGCGACTATCGCGGCGGCGGCCGCGCCTCGGCGCGCGAGACCGCCGCGCGGGTGGCTGCGGGCGCGGTGGCGCGCAAGATCCTGGAAGGCGTCGAGATTCGCGGCGCCGTCGTGCAGATCGGGCCCCACGCGGTGAACCGCGACCGGTGGGACTGGGCCCAGACCCACGAAAACCCCTTCTGGTGCCCGGACGCCGACACCGTCGCCGTCTGGGAAGACCACCTGGAGAAGACCCGCAAGGCCGGTTCCTCCACCGGCGCGATCGTCGAGGTCGAGGCCACAGGCGTCCCCGCCGGCTGGGGCGCGCCGATCTACGGCAAGCTCGATGCGGAGCTGGCCGGGGCGATGATGTCGATCAACGCCGCCAAGGGCGTTGAGATCGGCGCAGGGTTCGCCGCCGCCGCCCTCTCCGGCGAGGAGAACGCCGATGAGATGCGCGCCGGCAACGACGGCCCGATCTTCCTGGCGAACCACGCGGGCGGGGTGCTGGGCGGCATCTCCACCGGCCAGTCGGTGGTGGCGCGCGTGGCCTTCAAGCCGACCTCCTCGATCCTCACCCCGCGCAGGAGCCTCAACGAGGCCGGCGAGGAGATCGAACTGCGCACCAAGGGCCGCCACGACCCCTGCGTCGGCATCCGCGCCGTGCCGGTGGTCGAGGCGATGACGGCCTGCGTGCTGGCCGACGCCTACCTGCGCCACCGCGCCCAGACCGGCGGCGGGGCGTTCCGGCCGGGCGAGGAGGGGCGGCGCTAGGTTCCCTTCTCCCCTTGCGGGAGAAGGTGGCCCGCGCAGCGGGTCGGATGAGGGGTCTCTCAGAACCCTCCGTCAGCGCCCGGCCGGTCGGCTTTCAAGGCGGCGATGATCTTCGACCCCTCATCCGTCGGCTACGCCGACACCTTCTCCCGCAAGGGGAGAAGGAAGTCATTTTGTTGCACTTGCATCAAACGGGGCGACTTCCTATCTCCTCGCCATGATCGACAAACGCCCCTTCTCCGACCTCGGACGTTTCCAGAACGACTGGCTGAACGCCCGCTATCACTTCTCCTTCTCGAACTGGCATGACCCCACGCGCATGGGCTGGGGCGCCCTTCGGGTGTGGAACGACGACGAGATCGCGCCGAACTCCGGCTTCCCGCCGCATCCCCACGCGGACATGGAGATCATCACCTACGTCCGCTCCGGCGCGATCACTCACCAGGACAGCCTGGGCAACCAGGGCCGCACCGAGGCCGGCGACGTCCAGGTCATGAGCGCCGGCTCCGGCATCCGCCACGCGGAGTTCAACGTCGAGCCGGAAACCACCACGCTCTACCAGATCTGGATCCTGCCGACGACGCGCGGCGGCGAGCCGGGCTGGGGCGCCAAGCCCTTCCCCAAGGGCGACCGGGCCGGGCAATTCAGCGTCCTGGCCTCGGGCCTCGGCGACGAGGGCGCCCTGCCGATCCGCGCCGACGCGCGGGTGCTGGGCGCGACCATCCGCGGCGGCGAGGCGCTGAGCTATGACGCCGACCCGCAGCGCCACCTCTACCTCGGCGTCGCGGCCGGCGAGGTGGTGCTGAACGGGGTCGAGCTCGGCCCGCGCGACGGCGCGGCGATCACCGCCGAGGACCTGTTGAAGATCGAGGCCAGGTCGGACGCCGAGGTGGTGCTGGTCGATTGCGCGTAGCAATCGGCCGCAGCTATCGCCTTGAGCGAACGGCGGTTTCCCGATTGACGCGGCTCGCCGCCACCCCTTAAGCACGCGCCCGGGACGAAGGCGGGTGTCGGCAGATCGACACCCGCACGCCCCGGATATTGTCCGTCATCCTGGGGTGGGTTCGCCAGTCGTGCGCTTCGAGCTGCTCAAGATCCTGCTGGTCGACGACAACCACCACATGCGGGTGCTGCTGACCGAGATCCTGCGCGCCATCGGCGTCAAGCAGATCTACGAGGCCAACGACGGCGCCGAGGCGCTGGCCCTGATGCGCAGCCACGCCATCGACATCGTGATGACCGACCTCTCCATGCAGCCGATGGACGGGATCGATTTCGTGCGCCTGCTGCGCAACTCGCCCGACAGCCCCAACCAGATGTGCCCGGTGATAATGATCACCGGCCATTCCACCCAGCGGCGGGTAACCGAGGCGCGCGACGCCGGGGTCAACGAGTTCCTCGCCAAGCCGCTGACCGCTAGAGGCGTGCTCGATCGCATCGGCATGGTCATCGACCACCCCCGCCCCTTCGTTCGTACGGACGACTACTTCGGCCCCGACCGCCGCCGGCGCGCCGACCCGAGCTACACCGGCCCCTGGCGCCGTCGCACCGACGAGAACCGGCAGGACGATTAGCCGCCTCGGTTCGGAAACATTCGGCCGCTAAGGATGCGGCCCATGCGCGCCGTCCTGATTCTCTTCGCCCTCGCCTCGTCCCTGGCCCTCAGCGGCTGCCTGGCGGTCGCCGCCACCGGGGCGGTGGTCGGCACGGCGGTGGGCGTCACCGGCGCGGCGGTCGGCGGCGCGGCGAAGGTCGGCGGGGCGGCCGTGGGCGCGGTGATCCCGGATGGGGACGATGAGGATGATAGGCGTCGCCGCGAGGACGATTAGGGTTCCAATATTTCCGCTCATTCCCGCGAAAGCGGGAACCCAGGTGTTTTATCGAAGGGCCTCGGCGTTTCCGGTTTTGAACCAAAAAAGCCTGGGTCCCCGCTTTCGCGGGGATGAGCGGCCATTTTGGAGCGGGATCGCTCAGCCCACCTCCAGCGCGCAGCTCTCGCCGATGGTCGGCCGCGACACCACCACCCGCGCAAGCCCCGGAAACGCCGGCTTCAGCCGCGCGGCGAAGTAAAGGCAGAGGTTCTCCAGCGTCGGGCTCTCCAGCCCGGGCTTCTCATTGATCAGCCCGTGATCAAGTTCGCCGGCCAGCGCCTTCAGCGCCGCGTCCAGCTCGCCAAGGTCGGCCACCCAGCCCACCGGCCCCTGGGCCGCGCCGCGCACCGTCGCCGCCACGCTGAACGAATGGCCGTGCAGGCGCGTGTAGCGCGCGTCGTCGCCGCCGGCGGCCGGCAGATAGTGGGCGGCGTCGAAGGCGGCGACCTTCGTGATCTCGAAGACAGGTGCGGTCATGGAAAGCTGGTGGGCGGCCCGGCGCTAAGGTCAGGGAATGCCCAGGTATTTGTGGGTTTGCAGGCTTAAACGCCAGCGAGGGTGGGCGAGGCAATAGGCGATCGCGCCCTGCGTGTTCGCCTCCCGGTCCGGCCCGTCCATCGGCTGCAGCGAGAACCGCTCGAAATCCAGGTGCTCGAAGGCCGCCGGATCGAGCCCCGCCTGCGGCCAGACCAGCTTCAGCTCCTGTCCCGAGGTCTGCACCACGGGCGCCGCGCCCTTGGGGCTGACGCAGAGCCAGTCGATGCCCGCCGGCGCGGCAAGCGTGCCGTTGCTCTCCACGGCGATCGAGAAGCCCCGGGCGTGCAGCGCCGCGATCAGCGGCGGATCGAGCTGCAACAGCGGCTCGCCGCCGGTGCAGACCACCAGCCGGTCCGCCGGCCCGCCTTCCCAGGCCGCCTCCACCGCGCCGGCCAGCGCCGCCGCGTCGGCGAACCGCCCGCCGCCGGTGCCGTCCGTGCCGACGAAGTCGGTGTCGCAGAAGGTGCAGACCGCGCCGGCGCGATCCTCCTCGCGCCCGCTCCACAGGTTGCAGCCGGCGAAGCGGCAGAACACCGCCGGCCGGCCGGCCTGGCCGCCCTCGCCCTGCAGGGTGAGGAAGATCTCCTTGACGGCGTAGCTCATGGGGCCAGCGCCGGCCGTCCCGACGCCACCCACTCGTCCCAGCCCCTGGCGCGCAGCTCGCACGCCGGGCAGGTCCCGCAGCCGTGGCCCCAGTCATGCGCCCAGCCGCGCTCGCCGAGGTAGCAGGTATGGCTGTCCTCGACGATCAGCCGGACCAGGTCCTCCCCGCCCAATCCCTTGGCCAGCGCCCAGGTCTCCGCCTTGGTCAGGCGCATCAGGGGCGTCTCGATCACGAAGTC
>JADZBR010000061.1 GCA_020852035.1 Caulobacteraceae bacterium | reverse complement strand
GCGAGATGATCACGTCCGGCTTGCCGAACTTCGCCACGATCAGGTCCGCCAGCGCCTTGCAGAGCCGCTCGGTGCGCTCCGGGTACATGAAGACCAGGTTCTTCTGCAGGAACATCGGGCTGTGCAGGCCCGAGGCCAGGATGAAGTGGCCTTCGCGCAGGGCGCCGGCGCCGCGGAACTCGTCGAGGACAGCTTCGGTGTTCATGGGCGCGGGTTTAGCGCGGGCGGCGGCGGCGGGCTACAGGTCGCGCAGGAGTTCCGGCAGGTCGCGGGCGGCGTGGATGATCCGCAAGACACGCGGGGGACGGTGGACCGCGTCGTAGACCATCAAGTATGGAAAGCCCTGCAGCAGAAGCAGTCTGTAGCGCTCCGGCGCCATCTCCTCGCGCCTGACGCCCGCTTCAGGATAGTCGCCCAGAAGCTCGAGCGCGTTTGAAACCACATCGCGAAAACGCCTGGCGGCCGCTTGACTGTCGCGGCGAATCCACCGCGCGGCGGCCTCCACTTCCCGGGTCGCCGTGGGCGACAGGGTCGCGGCCGTCATTCCGGCGGGCTGTCGATTATCTCATCCAGACGTTTCAGGACATCCTGCGCGGAGAGCCAGCCTTCGCGATCTCCCTCTTCCTCAGCGTCCTTGAGCGACTGCTGGAACTCTCGGATCTGGGTTTCCCTATGCCGAAGAAGGCGCAGGCCGATTTCCAGCGCTTCGTCCAGGTCGCGATACCGCCCCTCCTCCACGCCGGCCTTGGCGAAGGCGGCGAGGTCGGACGGCACGCGAACCTCGGTTACGTCCAGCTTGTCGAGAAGATCGACCACGTCCTTACCATAGATTGTATTTTTACTCATAACAACTAACCCTTCAGCCGATCCACATGCTCCACCGGCGGGCAGGCGCGCAGGGCGGCGGCGATGAGGGTCAGGTGCCGGGCGTCCTTCACGTCGAGATCGAAATCGACGTCGAAGAAGTCCTGCTGGCGGTGGTGCATGCGCAGGTTGACGATATTGCCGCCGGCCTCGCCGATGATGGTGCAGGCCTGGCCGAGCACACCCGGGGCGTCCCGGATGGTGGCGGTCAGCCGGGCGCGGGAGATGGTGTCGCGCCCGGCCTCCGAGGTCCACTGCAGGTCGCGCCAGAGTTCCTCGCGATCCTCGTACTGGGCCAGCGTCGGACAATCGATGGTGTGGACGGTCAGGCTCGCGCCGTCGTCCTGCTGAATACCGACGATGCGGTCGCCGGGCACCGGCGTGCAGCATGGGGCGAAGTGCAGCTTCGTCGCCGCGGTCATGCCGCTGCCGCGGACGAACAGGCGCGCGGCCTTGCCATCCTCGATGCGCCGCTCGGCGGTGGCCGCGGCGCGGGTCTCGACCTTCAGGCCCGGGAAGATCGCATCGAGCACGTCGGCCGGCGAGATGCGGCCCCGCCCCATCGCCTCGAACAGTTCCGGCTCGCTGGCCACGCCCGCGCGGTCCAGGGCCGGGCGCAGCGAGACATCGCGACGGTGCTTGCCCGCGCGCTCGAACATCTGGTCGAAGGTCGCCGTGCCGAGGCGGATAAACTCTTCCTTCTCGGTCTGGCGGATGTGGCGGCGTATGGCGGCCTTGGCCTTGCCGGTGACCGCCAGCGAGCGCCAGTCCGGCGGCACGGCGGGCCTGGGGCCGCGAACCACATCGACCACGTCGCCGTTGTTGAGTTCGGTGCGCAGCGGGCGCAGTTCGCCGTTGATCTTCGCGCCGATAGCGGTGTCGCCGATGTTGGTGTGGACGGCGTAGGCGAAATCCAGCGGCAGGGCGCCGCGTGGCAAGCTGATCAACTGGCCCTTCGGCGTGAAGACAAAGACCTGATCCAGGTACATCTCCATCTTCGCGTGCTCGACGAGGTCCTCGGCCTCGCCGCCGTGCTCGAGCACCTGAACGAGCTGGCGCAGGTTCGCGAGCGGGTCGCGCCCGCCGGCGGCCTCGGCGGCGTCGGAGTCAAAGCCGTAGGACTGGCCCTTGTAGCGCCAGTGGGCGGCGACGCCCTCCTCGGCGATCAGGTCCATCGCCTCGGTGCGGATCTGCATCTCGATGCGCATCCCGCGCGGGCCGACCACGGTGGTGTGCAGCGAGCGGTAGTTGTTGCGCTTGGGCGTCGAGATGAAGTCCTTGAACCGCTCCGGCACGCTCGGCCACGCGCGGTGGATCACACCCAGGGCGCGGTAGCAATCTTCGTCGGAATCGACGATCACGCGGAAGGCGTAGATGTCGGAAAGTTGAGAAAAACCAATCGATTTGCGCTGCAGCTTGCGCCAGATCGAATAGGGGTGCTTCTCGCGCCCGAAGACGCGCGCCGGAATGCCGGCGGTCTCCAGCCGGGCGGAGATTTCCTGTGAGACCAGCGAGACCGCCCCGCCCTGCTCGTTCCTGAGCTTGTCGAGACGGCGCTCCAGGGCGGCCTTGGCGACGGGGTTCAGATGGCTGAAGGCGAGGTCCTCCAGCTCCGCGCAGATGCGGTGGCAGCCGATCGAGCGGGCCAGCGGCGCGTAGATCTCCAGCGTCTCGCGGGCGATCCGCTCGCGCTTGGCCGGGCTCTTGATGAAGTGGAGCGTGCGCATGTTGTGCAGGCGGTCGGCCAGCTTGACCATCAGGACCCGCACGTCCTTGGAGATCGCCAGGATGAATTTGCGCAGGTTCTCCGCCTGGCGGGCGTGTTCGGCGGTGAGCTCCAGCTTGGAGAGCTTGGTCACCCCCTCGACCAGTTCGGCCACCTCCTCGCCGAACAGGCCGGCGATGTCGGCGGGCGTTGCGGAAGTGTCCTCCACCACGTCGTGCAGCAGCGCCGTCACGATGCTGGCGGTGTCGAGCCTATAGTCGGTGAGGATGCCGGCCACCTCGATCGGGTGGGCGAAGTAGGGGTCGCCGGAGGCCCGCTTCTGCGAGCCGTGCATGCGCATGGCGTAGACATAAGCGCGGTTGAGCAGCGCCTCGTCGGCGGTGGGGTCGTAGGAGCTCACCCGGTCGATCAGCTCGAACTGACGCAGGAATTTCGGCCGTGCCGCCGTAGCGGCCGGCGCGGGATCGGGAACGGCGGAAGCGGCCTCCGCCGTGGACAGCTCTGCTGAGCCCTCGGGGCTCAGTAGCGCTCCTCCTGGCCGCCGTCGCGGTCGCTTTGCAGCGCGCGCAGCAGGTCGGCCTCGCTCATCGCCTGGTGGGTGTGGTCGGTGAGCAGGGCCAGGGTCTCGGCCTCTTCCTCGGCTTCCGAGTGCTCATCGACCCGCTGCAGGGTGCCGATCAGGGTTTCCTTGAGGTCCTCGGTGTCGAGCACGTCGTCGGCGATCTCGCGCAGGGCGCAGACCGGGTTCTTGTCGTTGTCGCGGTCGATCAGCAGCTGCGAGCCGGAGGAGATGGCGCGCGCGCGGTGGGCGGCCAGGAGCACGAGGCTGAAGCGATTGGGGACCTTCTCGACGCAGTCCTCGACGGTGACGCGAGCCATTGAAACCTCAGATGGGGAGATGAACCTCGCAAAATAAGGCGCGACGATCGATTGTGCAACGCCGCATCGGCGTCATGCGTCGCCAGGATCAGGGCGGATCGCCGCATTCCGGTGCGCCGGCGCCCGAATTTCGTACGCTGTAAGATTGTTGGAAACCCGGGTCCGTCGAGCCTCGACAACCCCCTACGCTCAAGTTACTCAAAGCTCATTGGACTGAAGGCCCCCCGGGCCGCCGCCGTGCTGACACCCCAGGCCCGGCGATCGCACATAACAATGAAAAGCTGCGAATGACCTTTTATCCCACCGACAGGCTCGCCCTCTTCATCGACGGCGCGAACCTCTACTCGGCCGCCAAGGGGCTGGGCTTCGACATCGACTACCGCAAGCTCCTGGAGGAGTTCAGGAAGCGCGGCGTGCTGGTGCGGGCCTACTACTACACCGCCCTGGTGGAGGATCAGGAGTATTCGCCGATCCGGCCGCTGGTCGACTGGCTCGACTACAACGGCTTCCGCCTGGTGACCAAGGCGGCGCGGGAATACACCGACGCGCAGGGGCGCAAGCGCTGGCGCGGCGACATGGATGTCGAGATCAGCGTCGACATGATGGAAATGGCCGGCCACGCCGACCACCTGGTGCTGTTCTCCGGCGACGGCGACTTCCGCCGACTGGTCGAGGCTGTGCAGGCCAAGGGCGTGCGGGTGACGGTGGTCTCGACGGTGAAATCGCAGCCGCCGATGGCCTCGGACGACCTGCGCCGGCAGGCCGACAACTTCATCGACCTGCAGGACCTTTCCGAGCTGATCGGCCGGCCGGCCCGCCTGCCGCGCTTCCTGCACGAGACCCGCGCGCGGCCGAACGACATCCTCGACGAACAGGATGAGGATGCCGAGGTCGACGCCACCCGCTGACGCGCCGCCGGAGGCTCCCCGCGACTGCCCGCTCTGCCCGCGCCTGGTGGCCTACCGCGAGGCGAACCGGGCCGCGCATCCGGACTGGTTCAACGGCGCCGCGCCCTCCTTCGGCGATGAGAACGCGCGCCTGCTGGTCGTCGGCCTTGCGCCCGGCCGCCAGGGCGCCAACCGCACCGGCCGGCCGTTCACCGGCGATTTCGCCGGGGTGTTGCTCTACGAGACCCTGCTGAAGCTCGGCTTCGCCCGCGGCCGCTACGAGGCGCGGCCGGACGACGGGCTGGAACTGATCGACTGCATGGTGACCAACGCGGTGCGCTGCGCCCCGCCCGGCAACAAGCCGGAGACTTCGGAGGAGACGACCTGCCGTCCCTTCCTGCAATCGCGGCTGGCCGCCCTGCCCCGCCTGAAGGTGATCGTCACGCTCGGCGACGTCTCACGGCGAAACGTGCTCAAGACGCTGGGCGTGAAGGCCTCGAGCGTGGCCGGCGGCCACGGCGTGGAGGCGCAGGCCGGTCCCTACCGGCTGATCAACAGCTACCACTGCTCGCGGCTCAACACGAACACCGGCCGGCTGACCCCCGCCATGTTCGAGGACATCTTCCGCACCGCCCGCGGCTATCTTGAAGCTTAGGTGATCTGGCCGACACACGGTTGACGGCCAAGCCGCAACCCGCTCATCTCCGGGCCGAGGGGCATAGCTGAGAGGTGATCGATGCCGCACGTCTTCAAGATCTACAAGCAGAAGAACGGCGAGTTCCAGGCCGCGTTCGAGTACAACGGCGAGAAGATTTTCTGGACCGAGGGCTACTCCTCCAAGGCCAGCGCCAAGAACGCCATCGAGTCGATCAAGAAGAACGGCCCTGACGCCTCGGTGGACGACACCACCGACTAGGTCTTGACGAAATAGCCGCCCGGCGCGGACGCCCAGCCGAACTTCTCCATGCGCGGCGGGCGTCCGTCGAAGAACTCTTCGAGGGCCTCGCTCTCGCCGGGCCATTCGCGGATCGCGTACTCGTCGAGCAGCACCACCCCGCCGCTGAGGATGCGCGGCCAGAAGGCTTTCAGCGCGGCCAGCGTCGGCGCGTAGAGGTCCATGTCCAGGTGCAGGAGCGCGATGCGCAGGCCGGGATTGGCTTCGACGTAGGCCGCTGAGGTCTCGCAGACATCGCCGTCGACCAGCTCCACCCGCGCCCGCTGGGGCACGAAGCTGTCCTTGTTGAAGGCGTCGACCAGCGCGAAGAGCGTGTCGCGGAAGGTCGCCGGGTTCCAGCCCTCGGCGGTGTTGCCTACGCGGGCGTCGAGGCCGTCCTTCTCGTCGCGGCCGACCAGCCCCTTGAAGTGGTCGAAGCCCAGCACCTTGCGGGTGCGGTCGCCGGGGCAGAAGGTCTCCAGGAAGCGCGCGAAGGTCAGGAGCGAGGCGCCCTTGTAGACTCCGCACTCGACGATATCGCCCGGCAGGTCCTGCACCAGCTTGAAGACCTCGTAGTGGGCGAAGGCCTTCATGAAGTGCATCCGCCGGCCGAACGAACCCAGGTTGGCGATCAGGTCGTGCTCGTCGATGTGGGCGCGCAGGAGTTCGCGCAGGGTCTCGTCGGCGGGAACCGTCATCAGGTCTCTTCGAACTCCACCAGGTCGGGATGCAGCGCCTTGAAGGTGTCGAAGCCGTCCTGGCGCCGGTTGGCCCAGCGGCGGGCGACCACCTCCGGCGCCATCAAGGCTCCGAATCGCACCTGGATGGAATAGCGGTGTCGCGGGCCGGGGTTGAAGCCGGAGCGGTGGACGAGGCGGTTGTCGAACAGCGCCGCGTCGCCAGCAGCTAGCTCCAGCGTCTCAGCGTCCGCGTCGAAGTCCGGCTGCAAGCGCTCGGCGATGAAGGCGTCGCGGGTGGCCAATCGCTCGCCGGCGGCGTTGCGCTTGAAGCGGATCTCCACCGGATGGATGCGGTCCGAGAGATTCGGCGCGGCCTGGATCGAGCCGTTGTGAGGGCCAGAGTCGGTCAGCGGCAGCCAGGCGGTGACGTAGCGGTCCGACAGCATGTTGTAGGGGTAGTCCTGGTGCCAGCCGAAGCCGCGCCAGGC
>JADZBR010000060.1 GCA_020852035.1 Caulobacteraceae bacterium | reverse complement strand
TTCTTCGCCGGCCCCCGGCCGCCGCTCCGCCTCGTGGCCCACGAGCGGATCGGCGGGGAGGCGATCAAGCTGACCTACGTTCCGGCGCGGTAGCGCCGCGTCGCTGGCCCTCGCCGCTCCCCGCGCCTAGACACCGCCGCTTTCCCGCCCGGGGCGTCCGATCCGCCCGGCCGGCCTGAAGAGGTCTGACCATGAAACGCCATGCGCCCAAGGGCGCCGCCGCCGGGCCGTCGCAGCGCCAGCTGCGGGCCGGCGAGCTCGTCCGCCACGCCCTCGCGGAGATCCTGCGCGAGGAGGAGATTTCCGATCCGGCGCTGGAGGGCGTCTCGGTCACCGTCACCGAGGTGCGGATGAGCCCGGACCTGCGCCACGCCACCGTCTTCGCCGAGCCGCTGGGGGGCGGGGCGGCCGGCGAGGTCATGAAGGCGCTGAACCGGCACGCCAGGTTCCTGCGCGGGCGGCTGGGCCACGCCATCGAGCTGAAGTTCACGCCGGACCTGAAGTTCCTGCACGACGAGACCTTCAACGAGGCCGCCCGGATGAGCCGCCTCTTCGACGACCCGCGGGTGAAGCAGGACCTCGCACATGATGATGATGACGATGACGCCTAAATCCTCCCCCGCCCGCGGGGGAGGGGGATCGCGAAGCGGTGGAGGGGGCGCGACTTGGCGCAGGCCTCCGCAGGTTCTCGCCGGCGCCTCCTTGCTGACTCTCCCTGCAGAACCTCGCCCCCTCCACCGCTTCGCGGTCCCCCTCCCCCATTCCGCTTCGCTGCTTGGGGGAGGATTTTAGCGATGGCCCGACGCAAGAAGGGCGAGGCGGTCTCCGGCTGGGTCTGTCTCGACAAGCCCTATGACTTCGGCTCGACCCAGGCGGTGGGCAAGGTGCGCTGGCTCTACAACGCCCAGAAGGCGGGGCACGCCGGCACGCTCGACCCGCTGGCCACCGGCGTGCTGCCCATCGCGCTGGGCGAGGCGACCAAGACGGTCAGCTACATGATGGAGGCCGACAAGGCCTACCGTTTCACCATCGCCTGGGGGACCGCCACCGCCAGCTTCGACCGCGAGGGCGCGGTGACCGCCACCTCCGACGTGCGCCCGACGCGCGAGGCGGTCGAGGCGGCTCTGCCCGCTTTCGTCGGCGAGACCCTTCAGGTCCCGCCGGCCTTCTCGGCCATCAAGGTCGACGGCGAGCGGGCCTACGACCTGGCCCGCGCCGGCCAGGAGGTGGAGCTGAAGGCGCGCCCGGTGCGCATCGACAGTCTCAAGGTGCTGGACCAGCCGGACGCCGATCACATCGAGCTGGAGATGGTCTGCGGCAAGGGGACCTACGTCCGCGCGCTCGTCCGCGACCTGGCCGAAGCGCTCGGCGCCTGCGGCCACCTCTCGGCCCTGCGCCGCACCCGCGTCGGCGCCTTCGACGAGACCCGGGCGATAACGCTGGAAAACCTGGAGGAAATGCGCCATAAGCCCGCGCTGCTGGAGGCCCTGCTTCCGGTCGAGACCGCACTGGACGACATCCCGGTGCTGGCCGTGACCGACGAAGACGCCTTCAAGCTCAAGCAGGGACGACCCATCGTTCTCGTTCCCCGACAGGTGGACATGCTCAAATCCCAGCTTCGGGTGGGATCGCGCAGTGTTTCAGCCATGGCGGGCGGGGTGATGGTGGCGCTCTGCGAGATGCGCGCCGGACGGCTCGAACCGGCGCGGGTCTTTCATCTGGACTAGAGCGGAGAAAACCCGATGTCGATTACGCCCGAGCGTAAGGCCGAAGTCATCAACACCCACAAGCGTGGGGACCACGACACCGGCAGCGCCGAAGTTCAGGTGGCCATCCTGTCCGAACGGATCGCCAACCTCACCGAACACTTCAAGACCCACAAGAAGGACAACCACTCGCGTCGTGGCCTTCTGAAGCTGGTCTCGCAGCGCCGGTCGCTGCTCGACCACCTGAAAAAGTCCGATGAAGGCCGCTACTCGGCCCTCATCTCGACCCTCGGCCTGCGCCGCTAGGGTCCCCAAAGCCGCGCTGCCGGACCTCCGGCGGGCGGCTTCGACCATCCGGCTTCCCCTACGACAGGTACGGGGCGCCGGCCGGGCCGCACCGCGGTCCACATACGCCGAGGGCTAAAGCCAGTCCTCATCCGCCTGTCGAATGGAGAGGACTCCAAGGTCCGCCGCTAACGGCCCGACCCCTGTCCGTCCCCGCCGGGAATACGCCCGCGGGAGCAAGAAAGAACCCAAATGTTCGATATCAAGCGCAAGACCATCGAGTGGGGCGGCAAGACGCTGACCCTCGAAACCGGCCGCATGGCCCGCCAGGCCGACGGCGCGGTGCTGGCCACCTACGGCGAGACCGTGGTGCTGGCCGCCGCCGTTTACGCCAAACAGGCCAAGCCGGGTCAGGACTTCTTCCCCCTGACCGTCAACTACCAGGAAAAATACTACGCGGCCGGCAAGATCCCCGGCTCCTTCCCGCGCCGTGAAGCCGCGCCGACCCAGAAGGAAACCCTCACCAGCCGCCTGATCGACCGTCCGATCCGTCCGCTGTTCGTCAAGGGCTTCAAGAACGAAGTCCAGGTGGTGACCACCGTCGTCGCCCACGACCTGGAGAATGATCCGGACATCGTCGCCATGGTCGCCGCGTCGGCCGCCCTTGTGCTCTCCGGCGCCCCGTTCATGGGCCCGATCGCCGGCGCCCGCGTCGGCTATATCGACGGCGAATACGTCCTCAACCCGACCCTCGACCAGATGAAGGAGTCGGCCATGGACCTGGTCGTCGCCGGCACCGAGGACGCGGTGATGATGGTGGAATCCGAGATCCAGGAGCTCTCCGAAGAGGTCGTCCTGGGCGGCGTCACCTTCGCCCACAAGGGCATGCAGCCGGTGATCGAGGCGATCATCGAGCTGGCCGAGCACGCCGCCAAGGAGCCCTTCGCCTTCGAGCCGGAGGACACCGACGCGCTCAAGGCGCAGATGAAGAAGATCGTCGGCAAGGACATCGCCAAGGCCTACACGATCACCAGGAAGGCCGAGCGTCAGGACGCCGTTGGCGCGGCCAAGGCCAAGGCCCTGCTGCAGCTGGCCAAGTCCGACGAGAACCCGGCCGGCGCCGACCCGCTGAAGCTGGCGGGCGTCTTCAAGGAGCTGGAAGCCGACGTCGTGCGCCGCGGCATCATCGACACCGGCCGCCGCATCGACGGCCGCGATCTGGAGACCGTGCGCCCGATCGTCTCGGAAGTGGGCGTCCTGCCCCGCACCCACGGCTCTGCCCTGTTCACCCGCGGCGAGACCCAGGCCCTGGTGGTCGCCACCCTCGGCACCGGCGACGACGAGCAGCTGATCGACGCCCTGGAAGGCAAGTACTACGAGAAGTTCCTGCTGCACTATAACTTCCCGCCCTACTCTGTGGGCGAGACCGGCCGCATGGGCGCCCCCGGGCGCCGCGAGGTCGGTCACGGAAAGCTGGCGTGGCGGGCCATCAGCCCGATGCTGCCGGCCTATGACGAGTTCCCCTACACCATCCGCCTGGTCTCGGAGATCACCGAGTCCAACGGCTCGTCCTCGATGGCCAGCGTCTGCGGCTCCTCCCTCGCCCTGATGGACGCGGGCGTGCCGCTGAAGAAGCCGGTCTCGGGCATCGCCATGGGCCTGATCCTGGAGAAGGACGGCTTCGCCGTGCTCTCCGACATCCTCGGCGACGAAGACCACCTGGGCGACATGGACTTCAAGGTGGCCGGCACCGAAGACGGCATCACCTCGC
>JADZBR010000059.1 GCA_020852035.1 Caulobacteraceae bacterium | reverse complement strand
GGGTGTCAGCGCAGGAGCATCCGAGTCCGGCGCAATGCAGCCTCTATTGGAGAGCCACAGGCCTACCCCCCCACCCCAACCCCTCCCCGCAAGGGGGAGGGGCTTCGGTTCCGACGCCACCCTCATCGCCCGCCTGGACGCGGTGCTGGAGGACAGCGTGCGCGTGCACCAGCGCTCCGACGTCCCCTACGGCCTGTTCCTCTCCGGCGGGATCGACTCGGCGGCCATCGCCACCCTGATGGCGCGGCTGAACCAGCGCCCGGTGACCGCCTTCACCTGCGGCTTCGACGCCCCCGGCGCGGCCGATGAACGTGCGGGCGCCGAGGCCGTCGCCCGCGCCCTCGACCTCGACTGGCGCGAGACGACATTCGGCGAGGCCGACTTCTGGCGCATCCTGCCCAAAGTCGCCTGGGCGCTGGACGACCCCACCGCCGACTACGCGACCCTGCCCACCTACAAGCTCGCCGAGGCCGCCAGGGGGACGCTCACCGTGGTCCTCACCGGCGAGGGCGGCGACGAGCTGTTCGCCGGCTACGGCCGCTATCGCCGGGCGCTGCGGCCGCGCTGGCTCGGCGGGCGAGACGCAGGGCCCCGCCCCGTCGCGCACGAGCTGGCCGACGGCGGCGCGGCGGCGCTCGGCCGCTGGCGCGAAGCCGCACCCAGCCCGCCAGGCCTCTCGCGCCTGCAACAGGCCCAGTGGGCGGACATCGCCACCTGGCTGCCGAACGACCTGCTGCTCAAGCTCGACCGCTGCCTGATGGCCCACGGGCTGGAGGGCCGCACGCCCTTCCTCGACCGCGAGGTGGCCAGCTTCGCCTTCGCCCTGCCCGACCGCATGAAGGTGCGCGGCCGCTACGGCAAATGGCTGCTGCGCAAATGGCTGGAGCACGCCTGCCCGGCCGCCCGGCCGTGGGCGAGGAAGCAGGGCTTCACCGTCCCGGTCGCGGCCTGGATCGCCCCCCGCGCCAGGGACCTCGGCCCGCGCATCGCCGAGGTGGCGGCCGTCCGGCAGGTCTGCCGGCCCGAGCGCGTGCGCGCGGTGTTCGCCGAGGAGGCCCACGCCCAGCGCCGCTGGCCGCTGCTGTTCTTCGCCGTCTGGGCGCGCATCCACCTGGAGAGCGCCGCCCCCGAGGAGGCCCTGGCCTCCATCGCCGGAACGATCTGAGCCGCCGACCGCTTCAAGCTTCGCCGAAGGAAACCGCCATGCGCCGCCTCTTCACCGCCGCCGCCTCCGCCGTCCTGCTCGCCGCCTGCGGGGGCGGCGACGGCGAGGCCCGCCAGCAGGCGCCCGCCGCCGGCGCGCCGGTCGAGACCCGGCCCCCCAACGCCCCCGACCAGAAGCCGGCCGTCGAAGGCCAGACCCGCGCCCCGCGGATGAAGGCGAACGTCGCCTACCAGGTCGCCACCTACGCAGAGGGCCTGGACCATCCCTGGGGCCTGGCCTTCCTGCCGGACGGGCGCCTGCTGGTCACCGAGCGCCCCGGGCGGCTGCGCATCGTCGGCGCCGACGGCAAGCTCTCCCAGCCGGTGAGCGGCGTCCCGGCCGTCGACGCCCGCGACCAGGGCGGCCTCCTGGGGATCGCCATCGACCCGAAGTTCGCCGAGACCGGCCTCGTCTACCTCGCCTACGCCGAGCCCCGCCAGGGCGGCAACGGGACCGCGGTGGCGCGCGGGCGGCTGGCCGGGAACGCCCTGACCGAGGTGAAGGTGATCTTCCGCATGCAGCCGACGCTGGACTCGACCAAGCACTTCGGCGGCCGGCTGGTGTTCGACCGCCAGGGCCGGCTCTACGTCACCCTCGGCGAGCGCTCGATCCTGGAGGGCCGCCGCCAGGCGCAGGACCTCGCCAGCGACTTCGGCAAGGTGGTGCGCATCACCCCGGACGGCGCGCCCGCGCAGGGCAATCCCTTCGTCGGCCGCCAGGGCGCGCGGCCCGAGATCTTCTCCTATGGCCACCGCAACATCCTTTCGGCGGCGCTGCATCCCGAGACCGGCGAGCTCTGGGAGGTCGAGCACGGCGCGCGCGGGGGCGACGAGCTCAACATCGTGCGCGCGGGCAAGGATTACGGCTGGCCGACCATCACCTACGGCGTCGAATATTCCGGCAAGCCGATCGGCGAGGGGATCACCCGGAAGGACGGCATGGAGCAGCCGATCTACTACTGGGACCCGGTGATCGCTCCGGCCGGGATGGCCTTCTACACGGCGGACGCCTTTCCCGCCTGGAAGGGCAGCCTGTTCGTAGGCGCCCTGGCCGGCAAGCACGTCGCCCGCCTCACCCTCGACGGCGAGAAGGTGGTCGGCGAGGAGCGGCTGTTCACCGAACTGGGCGAACGCATCCGCGACGTGATCGTCGGCCCCGACGGCGCGCTCTACCTTGCCACCGACAACACGCAGGGCCGCGTGCTGAAGGTGACGCCGAAGTAGGTCCTAACGCACCCGCCGGAAGGACGAGATCTCGTCCTTCAGCCCGATCACCCGCGTGTCGGAAAGGTCGTTGCGCACGATCCGGCAGCGGCCGCGGTAGCCGGCGTGTTCGCAGACCTCCCAGGCCCCGCGCCCGCTGATCCGGATCGACCCGATGTTGTCGTTCAGGCGCGAGCGGCCGAGGTTGTCCACGTCGTTGTCGAACCGCTGGCTGGCGCCGCGATAGCCGCGCCGGTCATAGACGGTGATCGACCCGCGCCCCCAGCCGTCGCCGCCCGGCCGGGGCGGGCGCACGCCCGGCGGCGGATAGGCCTCCGGCGGGATCGGCCGGGTGATCGGCCGTTCGTTGACGTTGCAGGCCAGCCCGCCATCCGGGCCGACGTAGATTTCACGGCCCTGGCAGCCGGGGACGTTGATCGCGCTCTGCGCCCAGCCGCCGCCCGGCCGCCGGCAGCTGCCCGACAGGAACGTCCCCTGGAAACGCAGGTCGCGGCACTGCGACTGATAGGACCCCGGCGGCAGCGGCTGGGCCGAGGCCGGCGCGGCCAGGCCCGCGAGCGCGGCGCCTGCGGCGCCGGCGAGGGTGAGCAGGGCAAGCGATGCACGCATGTTTCGTCTCCTTCGGCCGAGGCCACGCCTTCACTGTGACGCAACCTCCAGCTTAAAGACAGGCTGGGACGCTGGAGCTGAACCGGTGATGAAGCAACGTGGTTAGGCCGCGCCGGCCCGCGCTCGCCATCGTCTGGGTCCTGATCGCCGCCGCCTTCGCGGGTGTCAGCGCCTGGGTGCTGGCCGGCGCGCTGATCCCCTCGCCCTATTCCGACGCCTGGGAGTGGGTGGCGGGCCTGACCGCCGTCGCCCGGGGCGGCGACCCGTGGGCCTGGGTCTTCCAGCCGCACAACGGCCACCTCTTGGTCTGGACCCGGGGGCTGCTGCTGGCCGACCAGGCGTTCGCGGGCGGCTGGAACGGCCTCTTCCTCGCCACCGGCGCGCTGCTGCTGGCCGGCCTTGTCTGGGCGCTCACGCGCGTCCTGCGGCGCGAGGGCGCTTCGGCAGGCGCGATCATCGTCGTCGCCATGATCGTCGGCTTCGCGCCGAACCTGATGAACGCGGCGGTGCAGATCAACGCCCAGTACGTGCAGGTGATGGTGCTGGCGATGCTGGCGCTCGTCGCGCAGGGCGAGGCGGGCTGGCGCGGGCGGGTTCTCGCGGTGATGCTCGGCGGCCTCGCCTGCCTCGGCAACGCCGCCGCCCTGGCCGTGTGGCCGGCGCTGGCGCTGGGCGCGGTGCAGCGCCGCGACGGGCGCGGCCTGGCGCTGACCGTCGCGATCGGTGGGCCTGTGACCGCCCTGCTGCTGGCGGCCCAGCT
The DNA here is from genome assembly GCA_020852035.1 of Caulobacteraceae bacterium. Classification (GTDB taxonomy): domain Bacteria; phylum Pseudomonadota; class Alphaproteobacteria; order Caulobacterales; family Caulobacteraceae; genus Phenylobacterium. The sequence continues at coordinate 373 of JADZBR010000059.1, read as the reverse complement.
GCAGGCGTTCGGCGGCGGGGCCGCGGCCGGGCAGGCGAGCCTGGCGGAGATCGCCAACTACGCCCTCGCCTATCTCGGCCTGCCGGTGACGCGGGCCTCGAGCCTGGCCGGGTCGTGCCTCGGAGCCCTCCTGGGCGCAGCCGGGCTGACCCTGATCCTCGTCTCCCTGAAGTCCCCCGCGCGGCTCATCCGGCTGGCCGGCGCCTGCGCCGCCTTCTCGCTGACCACCGCCCTCCTGGCGGCCGCGGGACGGGCGGCCATCGACGGCGGCGACATCCCGCTGCGCTATGCGACCTTCGTCACGCCCCTGCACCTGGCGCTGGCCTTCGCGGCGGCGGACGCGGCCCGGCGAGGCCCGCCCGCCCTGCCCGCC
>JADZBR010000058.1 GCA_020852035.1 Caulobacteraceae bacterium | reverse complement strand
GGCACCACCGGGAAGCCGAAGGGCGCGCTGGCCACCCACCGGGCGCTGAACAACAACATCCCGACCGCCGCCGCCGTCGGCGCCCGGTGGTTCCTGCGCCGCGGCGAGCAACAGCCCGCGCCGGACCCGGACGCGCCGCAGCGCTCCATGCTGCTCAGCGTGCCGTTCTTCCACGCCACCGGCTGCATCGCGATCCTCAACCCGAGCCTGGCGGGCGGCGGCAAAATCGTGATGATGCACAAGTGGGACGTGATCCGCGCCTTCGAGCTGATCCAGCGCGAGAAGATCCAGGCCGCCGGCGGCGTGCCGACCATCGCCTGGCAGCTGATCGAGCACCCGGCGCGCAAGGACTACGACCTCTCCTCGCTGGTCTCCGTCAGCTACGGCGGCGCGCCCTCGGCGCCCGAGCTGGTGCGCAAGATCAAGGAGGCCTTCCCGGCCTCGCAGCCCGGCAACGGCTGGGGCATGACCGAGACCTGCGCCACCGTCACCTCCAACGGTTCGGAGGATTACATCGCCCGGCCCGACAGCTGCGGCCCGGCCGCGCCCGGCGCCGAGATCAAGATCATGACGATCGAGGGCGACAGCGAGCTGCCGCGCGGCGAGTTGGGCGAGCTCTGGGCGCGCGGGCCGCAGGTGGTGAAGGGCTACTGGAACAAGCCGGAGGCCACCGCCGAGACCTTCGTCGACGGCTGGGTGAAGACCGGCGACCTGGCGCGGATCGACGCCGAGGGCTTCTGCTTCATCATCGACCGGGCCAAGGACATGCTGATCCGCGGCGGCGAGAACATCTACTGCGTGGAGGTCGAGAACGTCCTCTACGACTATCCGGGCGTGATGGACGCCGCCGTGGTGGGCATACCGCACAAGACCCTCGGCAAGGAGCCGGCCGCGGTGGTGACGATGAAGCCGGGCGCCGAGGCCACCGAGGCCCAGCTGCGCGCCCACGTCGCCGAGCACCTGGCGGCCTTCAAGGTGCCGGTGCGGGTGGTCTTCTGGCACGAAACCCTGCCGCGCAACGCCAACGGCAAGATCCTCAAGACCGAGCTGAAGAAAGTCTTCGAGACCGAACCGCAGGGCGTCTAGCGCTCCCTCTCCCGGTCGGGAGAGGGAAATCCGCCGGCGAAGCCGGCGGGAGGGTGAGGGGCTCGGACCTCTCCGGAGAGGGCGCAAGCCCTCATCCTCGCCGCGCGTCCCGCGCGTCTATCCTTCTCCCGACCGGGAGAAGGACGCTCAGTCCACTACGCCGTAGCGGCCGTCGCGGCCTTCGCAGACCCGCACATAGCGCCGCTCGACGCTGCCGTCGGGCAGGTAGATCGGGCTTTCGGCCAGGGTGCAGCCGTCGCCGGTCGGGCGGTTGGCCGGGTAGTAGTCGCGGCTCCAGCTGTCGCGGCCGCGATGGTAGTTGTCGTAGGCATAGCCCTGGTCGTAGCGGCCGTAGTCGCCGCGATAGGGGTAGCGGCTGTCGGCGTAGCGGCCGTCGTAGTAGCCGCTGTCGTAGTAGCCCGAGCGGTAGCTGTCGCAGGCGGCCGAGGAGTTGCCGACCGCGGCCCCGATGCCGGCGCCCACGGCGCCGCCGAGCAGCGAACCTTCCGTGCGAACCCCGCCGGCCGCGGCGTTGGAACCGATCACCGCGCCAAGGGCGCCGCCGATCAGCGCGCCGGCGACGCCGCGGTTGGTCTTTTCGCGGCGGCAGGGATCGTAATAGCTGTCGCCGCGGCCGTCGTAGTAGCCTTGGGCGGACGCAAAGGTCGGGGCGGCGAGGCCGGCCAGCACGGTGGCCCCGGCGGCGGCGGCCACGGTGGCGCGGGCGATGATGGAGCGGTGGGTCATTGGTGCTTAGTCCCTCGGGCAGGCTTGTCCGTTACGGCGCAGGTTGGCGCAGCCTGCCTGAACGGATGTTGATCGGGCCGTTCATCTTCGTTCATTTCGGTGAATCGATGGCGGGCGCGCACCGCTAATGGCCCGCCGCCCGGAGCGTTCCGCCCCCAAGCCCGCGCGCGTCGAAGAGCTGGACATCCTCAGGATGGGCTCCGGCGGCGACGGCGTGGCCGAGGGGCCGGTCTTCGCCGCCTTCACCCTGCCGGGCGAGCGCGTGACGGCAAGCGTCGCCGGCGACCGGGCTGAGGTCCTGGAGGTGCTGGCGCCCAGCGCCGAGCGTGTCGCGCCGCCGTGCCCGCACTTCGGCGCCTGCGGCGGCTGCGCGTTGCAGCACTGGGACCCTGCCGCCTACCTCGCCTGGAAGGTCGAGGACCTGGCGCGCACCCTCGCCAGGGCGGGGCTGGAGGCCGAGATGCTGGCGCCCCACGCCAGCCCGCCAGGATCGCGACGCCGCGTGGGCCTGCACGCGCGCAAGGGAAGCCGCGAGGTCGCCCGGCTCGGCTTCAAGGCCCGCCGCTCGTGGGACCTGGTGGAGATCGCCGTCTGCCCGATCGCCGATGCGCGCATCGAGGCGGCCCTGCCGGCCCTGGCGCGGCTGGCCGCCCCGCTGTTCGAGCATCCGAAGTCCGCACCCAGCCTGCACGTCACGGCCACGGACACCGGCCTCGACATCGATATTTCCGGCGTCGAGCGGCGCTCCGGCGGCCTTTCGGGGGACGCCCGCTCTCGCCTGGCCGAGATCGCCGCGGAGGCCGGCTTCGCGCGCGTGACGCTCGACGGCGAGGTCGCCTACGGGGCGCGGCCGGCGCGCGTGCGGGTGGGCCCGGCGACGGTGGACCTGCCGGCGGGGGCGTTCCTGCAGGCCAGCGCGGCGGCCGAGGCGGCGATGGGCGCCTTCGCCGTGGACGCCGCCGCCGGGGCGAACCGCATCGCCGACCTCTATTGCGGCGTCGGCGCCTTCGCCCTGCGGCTCGCCGAGGTCGCCCACGTGCAGGCCGCCGACTTCGCCGCGCCGGCCATCCGCGCCTTGCAGGCGGCGGCCGGGGCGACGCCGGGTCTCAAGGCCATCACGGCGGAGGCGCGCGATCTCGTCCGCCGCCCGGTGCTGGCCGACGAGCTGAAGAAGGTCGACGTGGCGGTCATCGACCCGCCCCGCGCCGGCGCCGCCGAACAGACCGCGCAACTGGCCAGGTCGAAGGTCGCGCGGGTGGTCGCCGTCTCCTGCAACCCGACGACCTTCGTGCGGGACGCCCGCATGCTGGTCGACGCCGGTTTCCGGCTTGAGCGCGTGCTGCCGGTCGACCAATTCCTGTGGTCGCCGCACATGGAGCTGGCGGCGGTGCTCAGCCGCTGAAATCCCTCTCCCGATCGGGAGAGGGAAACCCGACGGCGCAGCCGGCGGGAGGGTGAGGGCTTCGGGCCTTTCCGGAGAGGGCGCAGGCCCTCATCCTCGCCGCGCCTTGCGGCGCGTCTTTCCTTCTCCCGACCGGGAGAAGGAGGTTAGCCGAACAGTCCCAGCTGGTCGCCCGGCCGCGGCGGGACCCTGAACTGCGCAAGGTCCAGCGGCGCCAGTTCGCGGTCCAGCCCGAGGGCCTTCTTCGCCCGCCGGAACCGCTGGCTCATCAGGTCGGCGATGGGGCCTTCGCCGCGCATCCGGACGCCCCAGTTCATGTCGTAGTCGCGTCCGCCGCGCATCTGGCGCACCAGCGACATCACCCGCGC
>JADZBR010000057.1 GCA_020852035.1 Caulobacteraceae bacterium | reverse complement strand
GGGATCAGCACCTTCATGGTCTCGTAGCCCTTCACGAAGATCGAGTAGCTGCGCTTGGGCTCCTCCAGCAGGCGCACCTGCGGGAAGCGCTTGAGGATCTCTTCCCAGATGATGGTCAGCTGCAGCTCGGCGAGGCGATTGCCCACGCAACGGTGGATGCCGAAGCCGAAGGAGACGTGCTGGCGCGGCCGCTCGCGGTCGATGATGTAGTCGTTGGGCCGGTCGATGACGGTGTCGTCGCGGTTCCCCGAGACATACCACATGACCACCTTGTCGCCCTTCTTGATGGTTTTGCCGCCGATCTCCACGTCCTCCAGCGCAACCCGCGACATGTGGGCCAGCGGGGTCTGCCAGCGGATGGTTTCGGAGACCATCGAGGGGATCAGGCCGGGGTCGGCGCGCAGCTTGTCGTACTGTTCGGGAAAGCGGTTCAGGGCGAAGATCGAGCCGGAGATGGTGTTCCGCGTGGTGTCGTTGCCGCCGATGATCAGCAGGGTGATGTTCGAGAAGTACTCGTCCATCGTGCAGTCCCGCGTCGCCTCGCCGTGCGCCAGCAGCGAGATCAGGTCGCCCCGCGGCGGCGCATCGACCCGCTGGTTCCACAACCGCACGAAGTAGTCGCGGCACTCGGCGATGGCGTCGCGCTGCTCCTCGTAGGTGGCGACCGGGCCGTGCCCTGGCGCCGTTGTCAGGGTGTCCGACCAGAAGGTCAGCTTGCGCCGTTCGTCGAACGGGAAGTCGAACAGGGTCGCGAGCGTCATGGTGGTGAGCTCCTTCGACACCAGGTCGACCCAGTCGAAGGGCTCGCCGATCGGCAGGCTGTCGAGGATCAGGCCGGCGCGCTCGCGGATCTGCGGGCCCATCTCGTGCAGCCGGGCCGGCGCCACGGCGGGGCTGACGGTCTTGCGCTGGGTGTCGTGGTCCGGCGGGTCCATGCCGATGAAGCTCGGCGCGCCCCGGCGCGCCAGCCGCAACTGCGCCTCCGGCGGCAGGGCGCTCAGCTTGGGGTTCAGGGTGATGCCGCTGGCCGAGGAGAAGGCGCCGTGGTTGGAGTCCACCGCCACGATGTCGTTGTATTTCGTGATCGACCAGAAGGCCCCGTAGTTGCTGTCGGGGGTGTAGTGGACCGGGTCTTCGGCCCGCAGGCGTTCGAAGTAGGCCCAGTGGGCGTCGTCCCGGAAGGCCGAGGCCCGGGCCGGGTTCAGCTCCTCGATCGGAACCTCATAGGCGCGCTGACGCGCCAGTGTTCGCTTGCCCGCCAGGACATCCACGTGACCATCGGCCATCTTCACTCACTCCCTTGCGTCCATTGGCGCACGGGTTCGACAGCGTTGGCAAGACGGCGTGCGGGGCGCCGTTGCGTCACCAGCCGCCGCCGAGGGCCTTGAAGACAGCGATCTGGTTGGTCGTCACCTGCGCGTCCGAGGCCGCCAGCTGGGCGTCGAGGTCGGCGCGGGTGCGCTCGGCGTCGAGCACGCTCAGGAAACTGTCGGCGCCGGCGTCGAAGCGCAGGCGGGCGAGCTGGGCCGCCCGGCCGCTCTGTTCGGCGGCGCGGCGCAAGGCCGCCCGGCGGTCGAGTTCGCGGGCGTAGCTGGTGAGCGCCGTCTCGGTCTCCTGCAGGGCGACCAGATTGGCCTGCTCGAAGCTCGCCAGGGCCGCGTCCGCCGCCGCGCCCGCTTGGGCCACGCGGGCCTTGGCGGCGAAGAGGTTGGGGAAGCTCCAGCTGATCAGCGGGCCGACGCTGAAGGTGAAGTCGTCGCCGAGATCGCCGGCGCGGACCGCCGAGGTCCCGATGGAGCCGCCCAGCGTCACCTGCGGGTAGAGCGAGGTGGTGGCGACGCCGATGCGCGCTGTGGCGGCGGCCAGACGACGTTCGGCCTGGCGCACGTCCGGACGGCGTTGCAGCAGGCCAGCGCCGTCGCCGGTCGGGATGACGCTGGCGACCTGCGGGATCGTCTGGCAGGCGCGGGCCTCCCGCGGCGCCTCGGCCGGCGGCTTGCCGGTGAGGACGGCGAGGCGGAAGAGGGCGCCGTCGCGCTGCGCCTCCAGCGGGGGGAGGGAGGCGCGGGTGGTCTCCAGCAGGGCGGCGGCGCGGGCGGTGTCGAGGCCCGTCCCGCGGCCGGCTTCCAGTTGGCGCCGGGTGAGGTCGAAGGTCTGCTGCTGCAGGTCGAGGCTGCGGCGGGCCACGGCGATGCGGGCGTTGAAGGCGCAGGCGTCGGCGAAGGCTCTGGCGGTCTCGGCGGCGACGGCGATGCGGGTGACGTCCACCGCCGCCTGGGCGGCGTCGCGGTCGGCGCGGGCGGCCTCGATGGAGCGGCTCACCCGGCCGAAGAAGTCGACTTCGTAGGAGGCATCGAGGCCGGCCGAGTAGAGGCTGGTCTCGTCGAAGTCGCCGGTGGCGAGGCTCTGCTGACGCGCCCGCTGGGCGGCGGCGCTCACGCTCGTCGAGGGCAGGCGCTGGGCGCGGGTCTCGCGGAGTTGGGCGCGCACCTGCTGCAGGTTGGCGGCGGCCACCGCGATGTCCTTGTTGGCGGCCAGGGCCTCGGCGACCAGGGCGTCGAGGGACGGGCTGTCGAACAGGCGCCACCAGTCGCCCTGCGGCTCGGCGGGGCTGAAGGCCGCGCCGCCGCCGGAGACGAAGGCGCCGGCGGCGGTCGGCTCGGGCGTCGGGTGCTGGTAGTCCGGGCCGACCGCGCAGGCGGCGAGCGCCAGGGCGGCGGCCGAGGCGGCGAGAGGGCGCATCACGGGCGGGCTCCTTCCGGCGCGTCGTCGTCCAGCGGGTCGTGGGCGGTGCCGCCGCTGGTGGTGGGGTAGAGGCGCTCCTTGGCCGGCGGCTTGGGCAGGCGAAGCGCGATCCAGCGGCAGACCACATAGAACACGGGCGTGAAGATCAGGCCGAAGAAGGTCACGCCCAGCATCCCGAAGAACACGGCGGTGCCCAACGCCTGGCGCATCTCCTGGCCGGGGCCGGTGGCGATCATCAGCGGGACCACCCCGAAGATGAAGGCGAAGGAGGTCATCAGGATGGGCCGCAGGCGCGTGCGCGCGGCGGCGACGGCGGCCTGGAAGCGGTCCATGCCCTCGCGTTCCTCCGCCTGTTTGGCGAACTCCACGATCAGGATGGCGTTCTTGGCGGCCAGGGCGACCAGCACGATGAAGCCCACCTGGGTGAGGATGTTGTTGTCCATCCCGCGCAGGTTCACGCCCACGATGGCCGCCAGGATGCACATCGGCACGATCAGGATCACCGCCAGCGGCAGGGTGAAGGCTTCGTACTGGGCGGCCAGCACGAGGAAGACGAACACCACCGCCAGCAGGAAGACGATCGCCGCGGTGTTGCCGGCCGCCTTCTCCTGGTAGGCCAGCTCGGTCCATTCGTAGGTGAACCCCTGCGGCAGCTTCTCGGCCGCCAGGCCCTCCATCACATTCAGCGCCTGGCCGGAGGAGACCCCCGGCGCGGCCTGGCCCTGCACCTCGGCGGCGGGGAAGAGGTTGAAGCGCACCACCCGCTGCGGGCCGGTGCCGTCCTCCAGCGTCGCGACCGAGCCCAGCGGGACCATGCCGCCGCCTGCCGAGCGCACCTTCAGGTTGGCCACGTCGGAAGCGTCGTCGCGCGAGGTCGGCTCGGCCTGGGCGGTCACCCGGAAGGTGCGGCCCAGGAGGTTGAAGTCGTTGACATAGGTCGAGCCGAGATAGGCGCCGAGCGTGGCGTAGACGTCGCCCGGCTGCACGCCGAGCAAGAGAGCCTTGTCGCGGTCGACCTGGGCGGTGATGCGCGGCGAGCCGGTGTTGAACTGGCTGAACACCCCTTGCGTCTGGCCCGAGCCCTGGGCCGCGCCGACCATGTCGTTGGCGGCCTGCTCCAGGGCGCGGTAGTCGCCGCCGCCGCGGTTCTGCACCATCATCTTGAAGCCGCCGCCGTTGCCCAGGCCCTGCACGGGCGGGGGCGAGAGCACGAAGACGTTGGCCTCCTCGACCGAGCCCAGCTTCTGCATGATGTTCCCGGACATGGCGTCGGCGGAGAGCTTGGAGCCGCGCTCGGACCAGTCCTTCAGGCGGATGAACATGGTCCCGGCGTTGGAGGCCGAGGAGAAGCTGGCGCCGTCGAGGCCGGCGAAGGCGGCCACGCTTTCGATGCCCGGCTCGTCCGAGATCATCGCGGCGGTGCGCTTCAGCACCGTGTCGGTGCGCTCCAGCGAAGCGCCGGGCGGCAACTGGATGACGCCGATCAGCACCCCCTGGTCCTGCTGTGGGATGAAGCCGGTGGGGGTCGCGCCCAGTCGCCAGCCGGTGAGGACCAGCAGGCCGCCGTAGACCACGAGCACGATCAGCGAGGCGCGGATCAGCCGGGCGGTCAGCTTGCCGTAGTTGTCCGACAGCCAGTCGAAGCCCTCGTTGAACTTGCGCCCGGCGATGGCCAGCGGGCGGCGCCAGGCCGGCAGCTCGGCCTCCGGCGTGTGACCCTCGTGCGGCTTCAGGAGGATGGCGGCCAGGGCTGGCGAGAGCGTGAGGGAGACCAGCAGCGAGATCATCGCGGCGGCCGAGATGGTCACCGCGAACTGGCGGTAGAACTGCCCGGGGATGCCCGAGACGAAGGCGGTCGGGACGAACACCGCCAGGAGGACCAGGCCGATGGCGATCAACGCGCCGGAGACCTCGTCCATCGTCCGGAAGGCCGCCTCGCGGGGTGTGAGCCCGGCGCGGATGTTCCGCTCGACGTTCTCGACCACCACGATGGCGTCGTCGACCACGATGCCCACCGCCAGCACCAGGGCGAACAGCGAGAGCGAGTTGATCGAATAGCCGAGCATCAGCTGCACGGCGAAGGTGCCGACCAGGGCCACCGGAATGGCCGCGATCGGGATGATCGCCGCCCGCCAGGTCTGCAGGAAGACGATCACCACCAGGACGACGAGGATGATCGCCTCCACCAGGGTGCTCTGCACCGCCTCCACGGAGGCGGCGACATATTCGGTCGGGTTGTAGGGGATCGTGTAGCTGACGCCCGGCGGGAAGTTCGGCTTGGCCTCTTCCACCGCCGCCAGCACCGCCTCGGCCGCGTCGAGGGCGTTGGAGCCCGGCTGCTGGATCACCGCCAGGCCGATGCCGCGCTTGCCGGAGAAGTAGCCGCGGATGCCGTATTCCTGCGAGCCCAGCTCGACGCGCGCCACGTCGCCGACGCGCACCACGCCGCCGTCCGCGGTCGTCTTGATCACCACATTGGCGAACTCCCGCGGGTCGGAAAGCCGGCCCTCGACCTGCAGCGGCTGCTCGCGCGCGACGTTGGAGTCGAACGGCGGGGCGCCCAGGCTGCCGGCGGCCACCTGCACGTTCTGGGCGCGCAGGGCGGCGATGATCTCGCTGGCGGTGAGGTTGCGGGCGGCCGCCTTGCCGGGGTCGATCCATATCCGCATGGCGTAGAGGCCGCCGCCGAACGCCTGCACGCCGCCGACGCCGGGCACACGCAACAGCCGGTCGCGCAACTGGCCGGTGGCGTAGTTGCCGACATAGTCGATGTCGACGCTGGGGTCGTCGGCGGTCAGGGCCACCAGCATCAGGAATCCGGTGGACTGCTTGTTCACCGTCACGCCGATCTGGCGCACCTGCTCGGGCAGGCGCGGCTCGGCGAGCGCCACGCGGTTCTGGACCAGCACCTGGGCCGCGTCGAGGTCGGTTCCCGGCCGGAAGGTGACGGTGATCTGCGCCACCCCGTTGGCCGAGGAGGAGGTCATGTAGAGCATGCCCTCGACGCCGTTGACCTCCTGCTCCAGGGGCGCGGCGACGGTCTCGGCCAGGGTCTCGGCCGAGGCGCCGGGGTAGGGGGCCATGATGGCGATCGTCGGCGGGGCGATGTCCGGATACTGCGACAGCGGCAGCTGCGGATAGGCGAAGACGCCGAGGATCGAGATGAACGCGGCGATGACCGCCGCGAAGATCGGGCGGTTGATGAAGAAGTGTGAGAACTTCACTGGCGCGCGCTCCGAGCCGGCCGGCGTGGCGCTGGAGGCGGGCGGGGCGCTGGTGGTGACGGTCGGCGGCGCGGCCTTGGCCGGGCGCGTGATCGCCACGTTGCGGGCCTGCACATTCTCGCCGGGCCGGGCGCGCTGCACCCCGTTGACGATCACTCGGTCGTCCGGGCGAAGGCCGGAGCGCACCACCCGAAGGCCGCCGCTGACCGGGCCGAGCTGCAGGGGCTTGGGCTGCACGGTCCCGTCCTTGGCCACCACATAGGCGACCTTGCGCGCGCCGTCGGCGACCACCGCCCCGTCCGGGATCAGCAGGGCCTCATAGGGCCCCGAGCCTTCGACGCGGGCGCGGCCGAACATGCCGGGCTTCAGGAAACCGACCGGATTGGCGACCGTGGCGCGCATGCGGATGGCGCCGGTGGAATCGTTCAGGGCGTTGTCGGAGAAGTCGATGGCGCCGTTCCAGCGGTAGTCGGCCTCGTCCTGCAGACGCACCTGCACCCGCGAGCCGCGCTCACCGGCTTGACGCTGGTATTTCAGAAGCTGCGATTCCGAGGCGTCGAAGACGAAGTGGATCGGGCTGGTCGAGACGATGGTGGTCAAGACGTCCGCCGCCGAGGTTCCGCCGGCGATGACGTTGCCGGGATCCACCCGACGGTCGGAGACCACGCCGGAGGCCGGCGCCGTCACCCGCGTGAACTCCAGGTCGAGCCGGCGGGCGCGGACGGCCGCCTCGGCCACCAGGGCGGCGGCGCGCCTGGCCTCGAACTCCTCCCGGGAGATGGCCTGGGCGGCCAGCAGGGTCTCGGCCCGCGCCGCCTCGCCGCGCGCCTGGGCGGCCTGCGCCTGGGCGGCGGCCAGCTGGGCCTGCGCCGGGCGCGGATCGAGGGTGAAGAGGAGCTGGCCCTTGCGGACATATTGCCCGTCGCGGAAATGCGCCGCCTGCAGGTAGCCGCCGGCGCGCGCGCGCACCTCGACCTGCTCGACCGCCTCGAAGCGGCCGGTGAATTCGTCCCAATCGACCACCTTCTCCCGCAGCGGCGTCGCTACGGAAACCATCGGCGTCGGCTGGCCTTGCTGTTGCGGCTGGCCTCGCCCACATGCGCTCAGGCCGAGGCATGCGACCGTGACGCCCAGCGCCACCCATAATCCAGAACGCATGCCCTATCCCCAAGGCGTGGATCGCGAGGGAGCGCGACCCTAAGTCAACAATTGATGACTTCCACATACGCCCGCTTGAGTGTAAGTCAACAGTCGATGACAAGATTCCGGGGAGGGATCTGGAGACATGACCGCCGTGGGGCTCGCCGTCGCCCGCCGCCGCAACGCCGAGGCGACCCGGCAGGACATCCTCGACGCCGCCCGCTGCCGTTTCGCCTGTGAAGGTTACGACCGGGCGGGCCTGCGCGAGATCGCCGCCGACGCCGGCGTCGATGCGGCGCTGATCTCCCGGTATTTCGGCGGCAAGGAGGAGCTGTTCGCCGCTGTGCTGGCGGCCACGGCCAACGCCGCGGAGCTGTTCCACGGCACGCGCGAGGACTTCGCGGCCCGCATGGCGCACATGATGGTGCGCGAGCCGCAGGCGGACACCAAGCTCGACAGCATCCTCATCATGCTGCGTTCGGCCTCCTCGCCGCGCGCGGCCGAGGCCAGCCGCCGTTTGGGCGACAGCCGTTTCTTCGAGCCGATGGCCCAGTGGATCGGCGGGGCCGACGCCGAGGTTGTGGCGCGCCTGCTGGGCGCGCTGATGATGGGCATGGGGGTCTCACGGGCGATCAACCCGGACTTCTCGCTGGGCGAGGCCGAACTCGACCAGCTTGAGGGGCGGTTGCGCGGGATGATCCTGCACACGCTGAGCGCCGGGCGGCCCTGAAGTTCGCCTAGAGGTTGATGCGCCAGCGCAGCGCTTCGGCCGAGCCATAGGCGGCGAGCTTGGTGAAGCGTTCCACCAGATAGCCGCCGTTGTTGAGGATCACCTTCTGGGAGGCTTCGTTGTCCGGGTCGGTGGTCAGTTCGACATAGGCCAGGCCGATCGCCCGGGGGCCAGGCAGCAGCAGCGCAAGCCCGCGCGTGGCGTAGCCGCGGCCACGCTTCCATTCGGGCACCGCATAGCCCACGTGACCCAGCACGTGCGGCGGCAGCGCCTCCGTGCCCGGCCGCCAGCGAAAGCCGAACGAGCCGCAGAACGCCTCGCCGTCCATCAGCCAGCGGCGGTAGCCCGGCAACCGTTCCATCAGCGTTCCGTCCGGCATGGCGATGGGGCCGCCGCGCGCCTGCAGATCATCCAGCCCGGCGACGAAGCCGGCCGCATCGGCCTCGATCGCCGCGAGCTCGCGGGCGATGGTCTTCTCCAGCCCGACATTGTCCGGCGACCAGCCGCGCTCCAGCGCCGCCCGGTAGGCGGGCAGGGCGTCCATCTCCGGCTTGATCAGGCGCACGGCGTCAGGCATCGGTCCGCCTCTACACCGGCCCGGCCTGGGCCAGGAAGCCGGTTCACCTCGGCGCGCCGACTGGCTATCAAGCGGCCATGAGCGACACCCTTCCCGACCGCCTCTCGGCGAGCCCCAACAGCCCCTACTACGACGAGGCCCTGCTCAGTCGCGGCGTCGGCGTGCGGTTCAACGGCCAGGACAAGACCAACGTCGACGAATATTGCGTCAGCGAAGGCTGGGTGCGGCTGGCGGTCGGCAAGACGGTCAACCGCAAGGGCGAACAGATGACCATCAAGCTGAACGGCGTGGTCGAGCCCTACCTGCGCGAGGCTGACGGTCAGTAGCGGCGCGCCGTTGCGGGCGCGGCGCCCTTGCGCCGGTGAAGAAACCGAAGTGCTCATCTGCCTCGTGATGACACGGCGGGCGACTTCGGCGGGAATGGCGGCGTGACGCGCTGGCTGCTGCGCGTGGCGGGCGTCGCCCTGGTCGGCCTGGCGATCGTCGGCGTCTTCCTGCCGCTGATGCCGACGACCATCTTCCTGATCCTGGCCGCGGCCTGCTTCGCGCGATCTTCGCCCAGGCTGGAAGCCTGGCTGATGAACCATCCGAGGTTCGGCCCGCCGCTGCGCGCCTGGCGTCAGGAAGGCGCGGTGCCGCGCAAGGCCAAGGTGCTGGCCTGCCTCGGCATCGCCGGCGGCTTCCTGGTCTTCTGGTTCGCCGCGCATCCCAAGCCCTGGCTGGCGCTGCTGGTCGCCGCCGTCCTGGCGCTGATCGCCGCCTATGTGGTCTCGCGCCCCGCGCCGCGTGCGTCCTGAGCGGCCCGCCGAGGCATCCAAAAGCCTGACAGATGCGTTCAGCACGAGTTCATGCCGCGCGGCAGAAGCTGCTCGACAGTCAGGGGATACGTAAAGCTCAGGAGGAGCTTGATGAGAAAGACCATTCTTTTGGCCGCCGCGGCGGCCATGCTGGCCGGTTCGGCGGTTTCCGCCGCCGCCCAGCCCTGGGATCGCGGCGAGCACCGCGAAGATCGCCGTGAAATGCGCCGGGACCGCGACGAACTGCGTGACACCCGCCGCGACGCGCGCCGCGACGGCGTCGTCACCCGCCGCGAACAGCGTGAGATCAACCGCGACCGCCGCGACTATCGCGAAAGCCGCGCCGAGGTTCGCTACAACCGCGCCCGCGCCGAAACCTGGCGCAACCGCAACGAATGGCGCGACTATCGCGGCGTGCGCCGCGGTTACTGGTATGCGCCGGGCTACGGCTATCGCCGGGTCGACCCGCGCTACGCCCGCTACAACTGGCGTCGCGGCGGCTACGTGCCGGCCTACTACCGCAGCTACTACGTGCAGGACCCCTACTACTACGGCCTGCGCGCGCCGCGCCCCGGCTATCGCTGGGTGTATGCGGACGGCAACTTCGTGCTGATGGCGCTGGCCACCGGCCTGATCGCCGACGTGGTGCTGAACGGCTACTAGCCGCCGACACCGGCAGGACAATCGAGACGCCCCGTCTCCGCAGGGAGGCGGGGCGTGCTCGTTTGTGGAAGCGTGAGGCGCCGGCGCGGCGGCAAGGCGCCTGCGGACGCGGCGGCGCCTGACCAAGGATTGAGCATCCGTGGCGCGACGGGTCGCGGACGCCCGTTCGTCGCTTCGGGATCGGGCCCTGGCGACGGCAGGACTGCCGGCTGATGCGTGTGCTGGTTATCGATCCCGATTCTGCCCGGGCTGCGCTGGTCGCCGAGGGGCTGGCCGGCGTCGAGCCGTTGGAGGTGCGCCACGCCGCGGCCTACGACGAGGCGGAGGCCGCGGCCTTCGCGCCGGACGTGGTGGTGGTCGCCGCCGAGAGCCCGGATCGCGACACCATCGACAGCCTGCGCGAGGCTAGCATCGCCAACCCCAGGCCGGTGGTGATGTTCGTCGACCGCTCCGAACCGGAGCTGGCTCAGGCCGCCGTGCGGGCGGGGGTGGCGGCCTATGTGGTCGACGGGCTGGCGCCGGGGCGCGTGCGCGCGGTGCTGGAGGTGGCCATGAGCCGCTTCTCGCTGATGCACCAGTTGCGTCGCGACCTGGAGAAGGCCAGGGCGGACCTCGCCTCGCGTCCGACCATCGAGAAGGCCAAGGCCCTCCTGATGAAGGAACGCACGCTCGACGAGGACGCCGCCTACCGCCTGCTCCGCAAGCTTTCGATGGATTCCGGCAGACCGCTGGCCGCCGTGGCCGCCGACCTGCTGGCGTTCGCCGGGGTGTTGAAGGGGGATGCAGGGTGAACGATCTGGCGCTCAAGCTTGGCTTCGTCCCTCTGCTCGACGCCGCCGGGCTGGTGATCGCCGAGGCCAAGGGGTTCTTCGCGGCCGAAGGGCTGAACGTAGAGCTGGTGCGCGAGGTCTCGTGGGCCACGATCCGCGACAAGATGGCGCTCGGCGCGCTCGACGGCGCCCAGATGCTGGCGCCGATGCCGCTGGCCATGACGCTGGGCGTCGCCGGCGACCCGGTCGAGATGGTCGCGCCGATCATGCTCGGCTCGGGCGGGGCCACGGTCACGACCGCCAGCCGTCTTGGCCTCGCCGGCGATCGAAGCGGTGAGAAGCTCGCCAGGCTGGTCGCGCTGCGCCGCGGGGCGCAGGCGAGCGAACTCACCTTCGGCGTGGTCTTTCCGTTCTCCACCCACAACTATCTGCTGCGGCTCTGGATGGCCCGGGGCGGGGTCGATCCCGATACGGAGGTGCGGATCACGGTCGCCCCGCCGCCGAGGATGGCCGAACTGCTCGCCGGCGGCGTGGTGGAAGGTTTCTGCGCCGGCCAGCCCTGGAGCGCGGCGGCGGTCGCGGCCGGCGTCGGCGAGGTCGCCGCCCGCGCGGACGACATCGCCCCGGGCGCGCCGGACAAGGTGTTCACGGTCACCCGCGTGTTTGCAGACGCGCGCGCCGGGGTGCTGACGTCCATGCTTCGAGCCTTGGATCGCGCGCTCGCCTGGGCCGAAGCGATGGACAACCGTGCGGAACTGGCCGCGATCCTGGCCCGCCCGGAGTATGTCGGCGTGCCCGCCGAGGTGCTCGCCGAAGGACTGGGCGATCTCACGCTGCATCGCGGCGGCGCGGCGCGGCCAGACCCGGCGCACGGGGCGTGGCTGCTGGAGCAGATGGTCCGCTCGGGCCAGATCGGCGTGCGCGCCGATGCGGCCGATGTGGCCGCCCGGGTGCTGAGTCCGGCCCTTTACGACGCTGCGGTCGCCTGAACTTTGACCATCGGCTCGGTCAGGGCGCCGTCTTTTTGCGCTGCAACATAAATCCGACGCTGCGCGCCGGGTCGAGCGGTGACCGGCGGCCTCGGCGGTGCTCCACTCTCGGCATAGGCCCAGGACAACGGCGTTCGCGGCCCTTCCGGAACGGCTCGACGGCGAGCCGGCCCATCCGCGGCGTCGTCGCCGCCCCCACGCAAACGCCACGGGCCAAAACCATGCTGAGCCGTTCCTTCCTGAAGTCCGGGCACACGCCCACCCTCGCGGCCTCGTTCCTCTATTTCGACCTGTCGTTCATGGTCTGGGTGATCCTCGGGCCGCTGGGCGTGGCCATCGCCAGGGACTTCAACCTCGACCCCGCCCAGAAAGGCTTGATGGTCGCCGTCCCGGTGCTCTCGGGCGCCCTCTTGCGGGTGGCGGCCGGGGTGCTGGTCGACCACATCGGCCCGAAGAAGACCGGGATCGTCGCCCAGCTGATCGTGCTCGCGGGCCTCGCCCTGGCCTGGCTCATCGGCATCGACAACTACAACCAGGTGCTGGCGCTGGGCGTGGTGCTGGGCGTCGCCGGCGCTTCGTTCGCCATCGCCTTGCCGCTGGCCTCGCGCTGGTATCCGCCGGAGCATCAGGGCCTGGCGCTCGGCATCGCGGGGGCCGGCAACTCCGGCACGGCGCTGGCGGCCCTCTTCGCCCCCGGCCTCGCCCAGGCGTTCGGCTGGAGCAATGTGATCGGCCTGGCCGCCCTGCCGCTGCTGGTCGCCTTCGTCGTCTTCCTGGTCTTCGCCAGGGACGCGCCGAACCGGCCGCCGCCCAAGCGCCTCGCCGAATACCTCGACGTGCTGAAGACCCCCGACGCCTGGTGGCTGATGCTGCTCTACAGCGTCACCTTCGGCGGTTTCGTCGGGCTCTCCTCCTCGCTGACCATCTACTTCAATTCCGAGTACGGCCTGACGCCGGTGACGGCCGGGTTCTTCACCGCCGCCTGCGTCTTCGCTGGCTCGTTCATCCGGCCGGTGGGCGGGGCGCTGGCCGACCGTTACGGCGGGGTGCGGACGCTGACGGTGGTCTATGTGCTGGCCGCGTTCGGCCTGGCGCTGGCTAGCTTCCATGCGCCGAACGCCTTGGCAGCCCTCGCGGTCTTCCTCTTTGCGATGATGGCGCTGGGCTGCGGCAACGGGGCGGTGTTCCAGCTCGCGCCCCAGCGGTTCGGCCAGGAGATCGGCGTGGTCACCGGCCTCGTCGGTATGACCGGCGGGATCGGCGGCTTCTACCTCGCCGCCAGCCTCGGCTGGGCCAAGCAGATGACCGGCTCCTACCAGTCGGGCCTCTTGGCCTTCGCGGCCCTCGCCCTGATCGCCCTCGCCGGCCTGACCGGCGTCAAGGCCCGCTGGCGGCGCACCTGGACGGCGCCCGCCGGCGCGCCCCTGCGGCTTTAGGAGTGAGCGTGATGAGCAAGGAACGTCTCGTCGTCATCGGCAACGGAATGGCCGGGTGCCGGGCGGTGCAGGAGGTGCTGAAGCGCGACCCCGACCGCTACGAGATCGCCATCTTCGGCGCCGAGCCCAGGGTGAACTACGACCGCATCATGCTCTCGCCGGTGCTGGCCGGGGAGAAGACCTTCGCCGACATCGTGATCAACGACGAGGCCTGGTACGCGGCCAACGCCATCACCCTGCACGCCGGCCGCGCCGTCACCGGCGTCGACCGCGAGCGCGGCGTGGTGCTGGCCGAGGGCGGGCTCGAGGCGCCCTTCGACCGGCTGATCCTCGCCACCGGCTCCGATCCCATCCGCCTGCCGTTGCCGGGCGCGGACCTCGCCGGCGTCGTCACCTTCCGCGACCTCGACGACGTGGAGGCGATGGTCGCCGCCGCCAAGCCGGGCGCGCGGGCGGTGGTGATCGGTGGCGGCCTGCTGGGCATCGAGGCGGCCTACGGTCTGGTCAGGCGTGGCATGGCGGCCACCGTGGTGCATCTGGTCGATATCCTGATGGAGCGTCAGTTGGACGCCTCGGCGGGATTCCTCCTGGCCAGCGCGCTGGCCGATAAGGGCGTGGAGACCGAGCTCGATGCGGTGTCCGAGGAGATCGTCGGCCAGGACGGCCGCGTCGCCGGGCTGAGGCTGAAGGACGGGCGCACGCTGCCCTGCGACTTGCTGGTGATGGCGGTGGGCATCCGGCCGAACACGGCGCTGGCCAGGGCCGCCGGGCTGGAGGTCAACCGCGGCGTGGTGGTCGACGACCAGATGTGTACGTCCGACCCCCGCATCGTCGCCGTCGGCGAATGCGTCGAGCATCGCGGCCAGTGCTACGGTTTGGTCGCGCCGATCTGGGAGATGTGCAAGGCCGCCGCCGCTGGGCTGGCTGGGGCGGACGGCGCCTATGAGGGCTCGGTGCTCTCCACGCGGCTGAAGGTCTCCGGCGTCGACGTCTTCTCGGCGGGCCAGTTCGCCGGCGGCGAAGGGTGCGAGGACATCGTGTTCCGCGACGCCGGGCGCGGGGTCTACAAGCGCGTGGTGCTGCAGGACGGCCGGGTGGCCGGGGCGGTGCTGTTCGGCGATGCGACCGACGGGCCCTGGTACTTCGACCTGATGCGGCAGGGCGCGGCGGTCGACGACATCCGCGAGACCCTGATCTTCGGCCAGGCGGCGACGGAGGGCCTTCGGGGGCTGGACCCTAGCGCGGCCGTTGCGGCCCTGGCGGACGACGCGGAAGTCTGCGGCTGCAACGGCGTCTGCAAGGGGGCGATCACCGGCGCCATCGAAGGCCAGGGCCTGACCTCGCTGGAGCAGGTGAGGGCGGTCACCAAGGCCTCGGCCTCCTGCGGCTCCTGCACGCCGCTGGTGGAGAAGCTGCTGGCCCTGACGCTGGGCGACGGCTTCCAGGCCCAGATCGGGCCCAAGCCCGTCTGCGGCTGCACGCACCACGGCCATGAAGTCACGAGGAAGCGCATCCTCGCCGAGGGCCTGAAGTCGATGCCGGCGGTGATGCAGGCGCTGGAATGGACCACCCCCGACGGCTGCGCCGCCTGCCGGCCGGCGCTCAACTACTACCTGCTCTGCGCCTGGCCGGGCGAATACCGCGACGACTCGCAGTCGAGGTTCATCAACGAGCGGGTCCACGCCAACATCCAGAAGGACGGCACTTACTCCGTCGTCCCGCGCATGTGGGGCGGGCTGACCAGCGCCTCGGAACTGCGCGCCATCGCCGACGTGGTGGATAAGTTCGACATCCCGACGGTGAAGGTCACGGGCGGCCAGCGGATCGACCTGCTGGGCGTGAAGAAGGACGATCTGCCGAAAGTGTGGGCCGACCTTAACCGCGCCGGCATGGTCTCCGGCCACGCCTACGCCAAGGGCCTGCGCACGGTGAAGACCTGCGTCGGCTCGGAGTGGTGCCGGTTCGGGACGCAGGATTCCACGGGCCTCGGCGTGCGGCTCGAGAAGTTCATGTGGGGCTCCTGGACCCCGGCGAAGGTGAAGCTTGGCGTCTCCGGTTGCCCGCGCAACTGCGCCGAGGCGACCTGCAAGGACATCGGCGTCATCTGCGTCGACAGCGGCTACGAGATCCACATCGGCGGCGCCGCCGGCCTGCACATCCAGGGCACGGAGATCCTCACCAAGGTCGCCACCGAGCAGGAGGCGCTCTGGGCCATTTGCGCGGCGACCCAGCTCTATCGCGAGCAGGGCTTCTACCTGGAGCGCATCTACAAGTGGATGGCCCGCGTCGGCCTGGAGAGCATCAAGGCCGAGGTCGAGGATCCCGAGCGCCGGCGCGCCCTCTACGACCGCTTCGCCTACTCCCAGCGCTTCGCCCGCATCGACCCCTGGGCGCAGCGCGTGGCCGGCCGCGAGTCCGGCGAATTCAACCCGCTCAGTCGCCGCATGGAGTTCGCCCCGGCATGACCCTCGTCCTCCCCATCGCCGAGGCCTGGACCGACGTCGGCGCGGTCTCCGACATTCCCCGCCGCGGGTCACGCCGCGTGCCGACCCCGCACGGCGACGTGGCCATCTTCCGCACCGGCGACGGCGCGGTCTTCGCCCTCAAGGACCGTTGCCCGCACAAGGCCGGCCCCGTGAGCCAGGGCATCGTCCACGGCCGCCACGTGACCTGCCCGCTGCACGGCATGGTCATCGACCTTTCCACCGGCGAGCCCACCGGCGCCGACGCCGGCAAGGGCTGCGCCCCGCCCGTGCCGCTGAAGGTGGAGGACGGCCGCATCCTCCTCGGGCGGACCTGACGATGGGCGAGGGGACGGTGCGTTCGACCTGCCCCTACTGCGGCGTCGGCTGCGGCGTCGACGTCCGCGCGGACGGCCGCGCCCTGGCGCTCACCGGCGACGAGACCCACCCCGCCAACCTCGGCCGCCTATGCTCGAAGGGCAGCGCGCTGGCCGCCACCGTCGGGCTGGAAGGCCGCCTGCTGCATCCGGTGATCCGCGATCGCCGCGCCACCTGGGACGAGGCGACGGCGCTGGTCGCCCGCCGCTTCTCCGAGGCGATCGCCCGGCACGGTCCGGACTCGGTGGCCTTCTACGTCTCCGGCCAACTGCTGACCGAGGACTACTACGCCGCCAACAAGCTGATGCAGGGCTTCATCGGCTCGGGGAACATCGACACCAACTCGCGCCTCTGCATGGCCTCGGCGGTGGTGGCCCACAAGCTG
>JADZBR010000056.1 GCA_020852035.1 Caulobacteraceae bacterium | reverse complement strand
TGCCGCAGACCGCCACCCGGCCGAGGGTGTTCATCACGCCCAGCGCCGCGTCGAGGTGCTCGCCGCCGACGTTCTCGAAATAGACGTCGATCCCCGTGGGGGCGGCGTCGCGCAGCGCCTTCTTGATCGGCGGGGTCTGGTAGTTGATGGCCGCGTCGATCCCAGCCTCGTCGAGCAGCCAGCGCACCTTGTCGTCCGAGCCGGTGGAACCGACCACGTAGCAGCCCTTGATCTTGGCGATCTGGGCGGCGATCGAGCCGACCGCGCCGGCGGCGGTGGAGACGAACACCTGCTCGCCGTCCTTCAGCGCGCCGATCTTCAAGAGGCCGCCGTAGGCGGTGAAGCCGGTCATGCCGAGGGCGTGCATGTGCATGGTCAGCGGCAGGTCGGGGTCGGGCGTCAGCTTGCCGAGCCCCTTCTCGCCGGAGACGAAGTATTCGCGGAAGCCGAAGCGGTTGGTGACGAGGTCGCCCTCGGCGAAGGCCGGGTTGCGGCTGGCGACCACGCGGCCGAGGGCGCCGCCGCTCATCGGCTCGTCCAGTTCGTAGCCGGCGGTCAGGCGCGGGCGCATGGCCGGATCGACCGACATGTAGAGGTTCTGAACCAGCACCTCGCCGTCGGCGGGGCCCTCGACCTCGGCCTCGACGACGGCGAAGTCGCTCTCCTTGGGCAGCCCCTCGGGGCGGGCGACGAGGTGAATCTGGCGGCTCTTCATGGCGGTCAATCCTTCCCTGAAATGCGGGGCCCCGAAGCGGGCTCTTCGAAAATGGCGTCGCCCCAGCCGAGGCGTCGGACGCCAGCATAGGCCGCCTTGTCGCGGCGCGGGTAGGGGCGATGTTCCAGCACGCCCCCGGCGGTGCAGAGCTTCAGGGTAATGGCGGGCTTGGCGGCGTGGGACGGGCCTACGATGCGGGCGGCGGGTCGAACGGCCGGCGCGCGCAGGGCGGCGAGGTAGATGAACTTCTCGTCCTCGAAGGGGATGCTGGCGGCCTTGGCCCGGCGATGGTCGCGCGAACGGGCGAGGCGCTGGGAGAAGTGGCACCAGTCGGGCGCCTCGACCGGGCAGGCCGCCTCGTGCGGGCACGGGGCGGCGATGGGGGCGCCGGCCTCGATCAAGGCCGCGCGGATGGCGAGGATACGCCGCCACCCGGCGGGCGAGCCGGGTTCGATGATCACCAGAGCCGCCCCTGCGGCCGCCCACAGCCGAAGGGCCGTCGCCGCGATCTGGGCGTCCGGCAGTTCGGCAAGGGCGTAGCTGGCGACCACCAGATCGGCGGCCGGTAGGTCGGCGTCGGCGGCGAGGTCGCCGCGCAGGCGCGCGGCGCCAGCCAGTGCGGCATGGCCGCCGCCGAGATCGGATGCGGCGGCGAGGAAGGCGGGATTGCTGTCGAGGAAGGTCGCGGCGGTGAGGCTCGGCCAGACCTCGGCCGCCGCCCAGCTGGCCGAGCCGGTCCCCGCCCCGGCGTCGAGCAGGCTGGCCGGTGCGAGCTCGGCCAGCTCCGCCAGCGCCGCGAACGCCGCGTGGCAGGCGGCGTAGGTGGCCGGGGCGCGGGCCAGGGCGTAGGCCAGCGCATCGGTCTCGTCGGTCACCACCGCCGCCGAGCCGCCGCCGGCGCGGTAGCGTTCGGACTGGCGACGGGCGCGGTCGGCCAGGGCGGCGCGGCCCCGCCCCTCCAGCCGCGCGGCGATGGCGGCGGCCAGCGCCGGCGGCAGGTCCGCGCTCACACCGGGGCGCGGTTCTTCACGAGGTCGTCGACCACCGCCGGGTCGGCGAGGGTGGTCACATCGCCGAGGGCGCCCATGTCGTTCTCGGCGATCTTGCGCAGGATGCGGCGCATGATCTTGCCCGAGCGGGTCTTGGGCAGGCTGGGCGCCCACTGGATGGCCTCGGGCGCGGCGAAGGGGCCGATCTCGGCGCGGACGTGCTTGACGAGGTCGGCGCGCAGGGCGTCGGTGGGGGTCTCGTCGGCCTTCAGGGTGACGAAGGCGTAGATGCCCTGACCCTTGATCTCGTGCGGGTAGCCGACCACGGCGGCCTCGGCGACGGCGGGGTGGCCGACCAGGGCTGACTCGATCTCGGCGGTGCCCAGGCGGTGGCCGGAGACGTTGATCACGTCGTCCACCCGGCCGGTGATCCAGTAATAGCCGTCCTCGTCGCGGCGGCAGCCGTCGCCGGTGAAATACTTGCCGGGATAGGTGGTGAAGTAGGTCGAGATGAACCGTTCGTGGTCGCCATAGACGGTGCGCATCTGGCCGGGCCATGAGTCGGTGAGGCAGAGGTTGCCGCTCACCGCGCCCTGCAGCACCGCGCCGTCGGCGTCGACCAACTGCAGCTTGACGCCGGGCAGCGGCCTGGTGGCCGAGCCGGGCTTCAGGGCGGTGGCGCCGGGCAGGGGGGCGATCAGGGTGGCGCCGGTCTCGGTCTGCCACCAGGTATCCACGATCGGGCAACGGCCGTCGCCGACCACGCGGTGATACCATTCCCACGCCTCCGGATTGATCGGCTCTCCGACCGAGCCGAGGAGCCGCAGGCTCGCCCGCGACGTCTTCTTCACCGG
>JADZBR010000055.1 GCA_020852035.1 Caulobacteraceae bacterium | reverse complement strand
TGCTGTCCGGCGAGCAAACCGTCGATGGCGTGGCGCTTGTCGGCGGCGATCGTGTGCTGGTCAAGGATCAGGCGAGCGCGATCGACAATGGCATCTGGAATGTCTCCACCGGATCATGGTCGCGCGCGGAGGACTTCAACGGGGTTCGGGATGCGGTGCAAGGGACGCGCGTCTATGTGGTGAGCGGTGCCGCGAACGGCAACACCGAATGGTCCGTCACTACCGATGATCCGCAGATAGGCGCGGCGGCTGTGGTATTCACCCAGCTTGCCAGCCTGGGCGGGCTTCACTTCGGCAGTGTCGCGGACCTTCTGGCGGCCACATCGCTAACGGTCGCGACGGGTGAAGTCATCTACGCAGGGGGAATGATGTATGAGGTCGCCGCCCTTGCTGCCTCCGATCATCATCTCGCCACGGCGGGCGGCGTGAAGCTCTACGAGGCCGGGCCGGGCTTCACCGCGCGCGCGCGGCTTGCCGCCGCCGTCGCCCGCGGCCGCCGCTGGCCGGACGGCGCGCGGCTGACGGCCGGCGGCCGCAGCTTCGAGGCGCGGACGATCGGCGCGGTGATGCGCGTGATCGAGACCACCACGCCCGACGAGGAACCGCTGCCGCTGGCCGAGCAGGACATCGGCAACCCGGTGATGACGCCCATGCTGCCGCGCACGGTGAAGTGCAATCCGGCCGCCTACAAGCAGCAGCCGAGGGATGCCGGCCTCGCGGAGGTTCTCGGCGACCTCCTCGGCCGCCGCGTCGGGTCGGGCACGTCCTCGGCGAGCGGGCCGGTCACCGTGACCTTCGCCAAGCCGATGGCGCAGGCGCCGGCCCATGTCGCGGTCACGATCCTCGGAAGCAGCAACCCTGCGCTCGGCGCCCTCGTCGAGAACCGGACGCCGGCCGGCTTTGACCTCGTGATCAAGAACGGCGTGACGCCGGTCGCCGTCGGTTTCACCTATGAAGCGCAGGAGCCCTTCTGATGAATTTCGCCCATGTTTCGCAATTCCCGATCCTGCGCGGCGGCCGGGTCCGGCCCCCGTCGTTCGACTACGGGCACACCCAGAACTGCAATGTCGTCTGGTTCAACGGCCGGCACCATGTCTACTGGAAGGGGCTGGAAGCGCTTCCGGAGACGACGAACCCGGCGCGCATCGGCCTTGCCTACATTGACCCGGACGGCTTCGACGAGACGGCAGGCGTTACCAGAACGCCATTCGACGGCCGTTCGCTGAAGCTTGAGGCAGCCAATCCGATCATCGACTTCGCCAGCGCGGCGCAGTTCCCGTCGGGCACCGCCGCGCCGCTCGATGTCTATACCAATGGCGGGCTGACCGCGGGCGGCCGGATCGGCGATGTCGCGGCAGTCGTGCATGGCGGCAAGGTCAAGCTCTACTGCAACATCTACAACTACAACAACGCCGGCACCAACCGGCTGGCGCTGATCGAGAGCACCGACGGCAAGACATTTTCCTTCGTCCAGGAGATCACCTATTCCGGTGGTGGCTTCGGGCGCACCATGGGGCCGGTCTGGGATGTCGGCGGCACGCTCTGGGCGCTGTTCGGCCAGGCCCATGCGACGCGCGGGTTCTACAAGGTGCTGATGTCCTCGGCCGACGGCCTGACCTGGGCGCTGCATGGCACGGCGATCCCGCTCTCGAACGATCCGGCGAGCTTCAACTACTACGGGATGCCGGTCGGTCGCGCCTTCGTCCATGGCGCCCATGCGATCGCCGTCGTGCCCGGCTCGCGGATCAGTGCCGACTGGCCGGAAGGGATCGGCCTCTGGCGCAAGCCGCTCGCCAGCCTCGGCGATGGCCTGCCCTGGGAGGAATATCCGCGCAACCCGGTGGCGCTGCGCGACCCCACCAAGGGCGGCCTGTGGCAGGCGAACCTCTTCTTCGCGGGTCCGGACCTCTGGGCGCTCTGCAACACCTGGGGGATGGTCGGCTTCGAGAACATCGACAGTGCGACGCTGAACACCATGCGCGGCGCGCCCTACTACGACCAGGACGTGACCGGGTTCAAGCATGTCGCGGCGATGCGCGCGACCAACCGCTTCGCGCTCGACGACTGGGCCTACGATCCCATCGGCGACGGCGGCCTCTGGCAACTCCGCCACGGCGACCTCTATCTCGCGTCCGGGCAGTCGGCGCCGGCCGCTGGCGGCGCCGTCACCGTGATCGCCGACAGGGCGGATGCCCGCACGCTGTGGCGGATCGACCGCCAGTCCGGCTTCTACCTCCTGCGCCCTGCCGCCGCGCCGGCGCTGGCGGTCCAGCCGGACGGCGGCGCCCACAACCGCGCGCGCGGCATGAACCTCGTCCTCGGCGCGACCGATCCGACGGACGCGGTCAACAACATCCCCTTCCACTGGCACCTGCCGCTCACCGCAGGGTCCGAGCCGCTCTGCGCGGCGCTCGTCAATCGCCACAGCTCGCTCGCGCTGCCGCCGACCATCGCCCAGGACGTGGCGCTTGGCAGCGCGCGCGACCAGTGGCGGCTGCTCCCCGTCATTTAGGAAAGGACATCCCATGGCCGGCATCACCGACATCACCGCCCAATGGTCCGCCAGCACGCTGACCAACCGATAAGAGGACGCCATGAACATCAACCTGTTCCTGATGCTTGGTGGCGGGGCCGTGGTGCCCTCCCTCACCTGGCTGCTTTCGGGTGGCGTGTGGAGCGACACGGGCGCGTG
>JADZBR010000054.1 GCA_020852035.1 Caulobacteraceae bacterium | reverse complement strand
GCCGAGCCGCGCGCGCCGCAGCCGGCCTATCCGACCCGACCGGGCCAGGCGACGGCGCCCGGCCAGGCCGATCCCGACGCCGCGCCGCCGCCGGCCTCCACACCCCGCGTCGAAAGCCGCCCGCTCGACGCCGTGCCGCCGGCCCGGCCGCGCGCCGAGGCCCCGCCGCCGGCCCGCCGTCCGCCGCCGCAGCCGGTGATGCGCGAGTTCGTCACCGGCCGCGTGGTCGACGCCGAGGGGCCGCCGCGCACCCACACCGTCGCGAAGGGCGACACCCTCTATTCGATCGCCCGCAAGATGGACATGACCGCCAAGGAACTGGCGGCGATCAACGACATCGACGACCCCTCGCGCATCCGCCCCGGCCAGCGGCTGAAGGGCAAGGGGACCCGCGCCAAAGCCTACAGCGTCGTCTCCGGCGACACCCTCTACGCCATCGCCCAGCGCTTCAGCGTCGCCGCCCCGGCGATCGCCGAGGCCAACGACATCGAGATGTCCTCCACCCTGCGGGTCGGCCAGAAGCTGATCCTGCCGGCCGGCTACAAGGACAAGGGCCCGATCCGCCGTGCGGTCGCTCCGCCGCCCGAACCCGAACCCGCGCCGCCGCCGCGCCCGGCCTACACGCCGCCGCGCGAGCCGGCTCCGCCGCCGGCCCGGCCGCCCGTGGAAACCCGTCCGCCGCCGCCGGCCGAGACGCGCCCGCCGCCGGCGGAAACCCGCCCGCCGCCGCGTGAGACCCGTCCCGCCGCGCCGCCGGTGACGCCGCCCCCGGCCGCCAAGCCCGCGCCGACAACGCCTTCGCGCCCGGCGATCGTGCCGAGCGGCAGCTTCCCCAACGACCAGGAACTGCAGATCCTGGCGCGCGGACGCTTCGTCTGGCCGCTGCGCGGCGACCTGATTTCCGAGTTCGGCCCCAAGAGCACCGGCCAGCGCAACGACGGCGTCAACATCCGCGCCTCCGGCGGGGCTGTGGTGCGCGCCGCCGCGGCCGGCGAGATCGTCTACGCCGGCGACCAGGTGCCCGGGTTCGGCAACCTGGTCCTGGTCAAGCACGCCGACGGCTGGGTGACGGCCTATGCGCACCTCTCCAAGATCAGCGTGCAGATGCGCCAGAACGTCGCCCAGGGCGCCGAGATCGGCCAGGCCGGCATGAGCGGCGGCGTCTCCGAGCCGCAGCTGCACTTCGAGGTCCGCTATGCGCCCACGCCGCAGGACCGCGCGCGGCCGGTGAATCCCAGGCTGGTGCTGCCTTAAGAATCCTTCTCCCGGTCGGGAGAAGGAAAGCCGCGCGGAGCGCGGCGAGGATGAGGGCTTGCGGCCTATCCGGTGAGGGCGGCGGCCCTCACCCGCCCGCCCGCTGCGCCGCCGGGTGTCCCTCTCCCGACCGGGAGAGGGATCTACAGCGGCAACCCCTTGCCCATCTCCCCGGCCAGATCGCGGATGAACTGCCAGGCCACGCGGCCCGAACGGCCGCCGCGCAGTTGCGACCATTGCAGGGCGCGGCGGTCGAGGTCCTCCACGACGAGCCCGAACCGCTCGGCGTAGCTCGTCACCGCCGCCAGATAGGCCGCCTGGTCCATCGGCGGGAAGCCGATCCACAGGCCGAAGCGGTCGGAGACGCTGACCTCCTCCTCCGCATCCTCCGCCGAGGCGATCAGTCCGCGTCGCTCGTCGTGATCGCGCTGCATCAGGTGGCGGCGGTTGGAGGTCGCCACGAACAGCACATTGGCCGGCGCCCCGCCGACCCCGCCCTCCAGCGCCGACTTCAGCGCCTTGGCCGCCTCCGCGCCGTGCTCGAAGGAGAGGTCGTCGCAGAGCACGACGAATCGCTCGGCCCGCGCGCGCAGGAGCTCGAAGAGGGCGGGGAGATGGGCGATCTCGTCGCGGTCGATCTCGATCAGCCGCAGCGACGCCTCGGCCCTGGCGGCGTCCATGAAGGCGGCCTTGGCCAGCGAGCTCTTGCCGGTGCCGCGCACGCCCCACAGCAGCGCGTGGTTGGCCGGCAGGCCGGTGGCGAAGCGGCGCAGGTTCTCGCCGAAGCGTTCCTTCTGCCGGTCGACGCCGACCAGCAGGTCGACGGGCAGGGGATAGTCCGGCGCCGGCAGGAAGGCGCCGGCGGCCCGGTCGTGCCTGTAGAGGCGCGCGCCCGCGAAATCCGGCGCCGCGGCGGGCGGCGGCGACAGCCGCTCCAGCGCCTCAGCGATGCGTCCAAGTGTGGCTTCGAGGTCCCCGCTCATGGGCCGCGTGCTTAACCGGCGGGGCCTCGCATTGCAAAAGCGGGATCGGAGCCCTAGCTTCCGGCCGGATTTCGCGGGCCCAGATCCGCGCCCGCACCCCCGAGGAGACCATGTTCGCGACCCCAGCCTACGCCCAGGCCGCCGGCGCCGCCCCCGCGGGCGGCGGCATGACCGAGATGCTGATCCAGTTCGCCCCGCTGGTCGGCCTGGTCGTGCTCTTCTACTTCCTGATGATCCGCCCGCAGCAGCGGCGGATGAAGCAGCACGCGGCGATGATCAACGCCGTCAAGCGCGGCGACACCGTGGTGCTGAACAGCGGCGTCAAGGGCAAGGTGGTCCGCGTCGAGGACAAGGAAGTGGGCGTCGAGATCGCCCAGGGCGTCACCGTCAAGGTCGTCAAGGGGATGATCTCCGATGTCGAGACGCGCGGCTCGCCCGCCGCCGCCAACGACGCCAAGGTCTGATCTAACCGGATGCTCAACCTCTCCCGCTGGAAGGTCGTCTCGGTCGTTCTCGCGACGATCTTCGGCATCCTCTTCACCCTGCCGAACGTCCTGCCGCAGGGGACGCTGCCGTCCTGGATGCCGCAGCCGCGCCTGAACCTCGGCCTCGATCTGCAGGGCGGCTCCTACCTGCTGCTGGAGGTCGACACCGCGGCGCTGAAGAAGGAGAAGCTGACCAATACGGTGGAGGACATCCGCCAGACCCTGCGGGCCGAGAAGATCGCCTTCTCCGACCTGGCGGTGGTCGGCGACGGGGTGAACGTGCGCATCACCGACCCGGCCAGGGTCAACGACGCCCTCAACACCATCCAGAACAACCAGGCCGCCCCGCTGGCCGGCGCGCCGGGCGGGCGCGAGTTCACCGTCCGCCGCGAGGGCGACCGCCTGCGCCTGGCCTTCGTCGAGGAGGCGTTCAACGCCGAGGCCGGCCGGGCCGTGGAACAGTCCATCGAGATCATCCGCCGGCGGATCGACGAGCTGGGCACCCGCGAGCCGACCATCATCCGCCAGGGCATCGACCGCATCGTCGTGCAGGCGCCTGGCGAGAGCGACCCCGAGCGGCTGAAGAACGTTATCGGCCAGACCGCCAAGCTGACCTTCCAGATGGTCGACGACACGATCGACCCGGCCATCGCCGCCTCCGGCCGCACGCCGCCGGGCGTGGAGTTGCTGCCCTCCACCGATGGCTATCAATCGGCCTACTACGTCAACAAGCGCGCCCTGGTGACCGGCGAGATGTTGACCGACGCGCGCCAGGCCAACGATCCGCAGACCGGCCAGCCGGTCGTCTCCTTCCGCTTCGACGCCACCGGCGCGCGTCGTTTCGGCCAGGCCACCGGCCCCGAGAACGTCGGCAAGCGCTTCGCCATCATCCTCGACGGCAAGGTGATCTCCGCCCCCAGGATCAACGAGCCGATCACCGGCGGGTCCGGCCAGATCACCGGCAACTTCACCTTCGAGACCGCCAACGACCTGGCTGTGCTGCTGCGCGCCGGCGCCCTGCCGGCGCCGCTGAACGTCGAGGAACAGCGCACCGTCGGGGCCGAACTCGGCGCCGACGCGGTCAAGGCCGGCCAGATCTCCACTGGCGTCGGCTTCGTGGCGATCCTGGTGTTCATGGTGTTGGCCTACGGCCTGCTGTTCGGCGGCATCTCGGTGATCGCCCTGATCATCAACGGCCTGCTGATCATCGCCGCCATGTCGGTGACCCAGGCGACCTTGACCCTGCCGGGGGTGGCGGGCCTGATCCTCACCCTGGCGGTGGCGGTCGACGCGAACGTGCTGATCTATGAGCGGATGCGCGACGAGATACGCGCCGGGCGCACGGTGATCGCCGCGATGGACGCGGGCTTTTCCAAGGCCATGAGCACCATCATCGACGCCAACGTCACCACCATCCTGGCGGCGCTGATCATGTTCCAGTTCGGCTCCGGCCCGGTGAAGGGCTTTGCCTGGACGCTGTCGATCGGGGTCATCACCTCGGTGTTCACCGCCGTCTTCATCACCCAGGTCCTCTTGGCCGTGTGGCTGCGCGTCGCCCGTCCCAAGAAACTGCCGAT
>JADZBR010000053.1 GCA_020852035.1 Caulobacteraceae bacterium | reverse complement strand
TACTACGACCTGGGCATCGAGCACCGCGACGCCACCGAGGACAAGGTGACGGTCGAGGCCGCCGAGGCCATCAAGAAATACGGCGTCGGCATCAAGTGCGCCACGATCACGCCCGATGAGGCGCGGGTCGAGGAATTCGGCCTGAAGAAGATGTGGAAGTCGCCGAACGGCACCATCCGCAACATCCTGGGCGGCGTGGTTTTCCGCGAGCCGATCATCTGCAAGAACGTGCCACGCCTGATCCCCGGCTGGACGCAGCCGATCGTCGTCGGCCGCCACGCCTTCGGCGACCAGTATCGCGCGACGGACTTCAAGGTGCCCGGCAAGGGCAAGCTGACCATGAAGTGGGAAGGCGAGAACGGCGAGACCATCGAGCACGAGGTGTTCGACTTCCCCGGCGGCGGCGTGGCGATGGGGATGTACAACCTCGACGATTCGATCCGCGACTTCGCGCGGGCCAGCCTGACCTACGGGCTGAACCGGAACTATCCCGTCTATCTCTCCACCAAGAACACCATCCTCAAAGCCTACGACGGGCGCTTCAAGGACATCTTCGCCGAGATCTTCGAAGCCGAGTTCGCCGCCAGGTACAAGGAGGCGGGTCTCACCTACGAGCACCGGCTGATCGACGACATGGTGGCCTCGGCCCTGAAGTGGTCGGGCGCCTTCATCTGGGCCTGCAAGAACTACGACGGCGACGTCCAGTCCGACCAGGTGGCGCAGGGCTTCGGTTCGCTCGGCATGATGACTTCGGTGCTGGTCACCCCCGACGGCAAGACGATGGAGGCCGAGGCCGCCCACGGCACCGTCACCCGTCACTACCGCCAGCACCAGAAGGGCGAATCGACCTCCACCAACTCGGTGGCTTCGATCTTCGCCTGGACCCGCGGCCTGGAGCATCGCGCCAAGCTCGATGGCGACGCCGCGCTCGACCGCTTCGCCAAGACGCTGGAGCGGGTCTGCGTGGAGACGGTGGAGTCCGGCTCGATGACCAAGGATCTGGCGTTGCTGGTCGGCGACACGCAAGGCTGGCTGACCACCGAGGGCTTCCTCGACAAGATCGCCGTCAACCTGGAGAAGGCGCTCGCCGCGTGAGCGCCTTCGCGGGGCGGATCAGACCGCTCGCCCCGCACGACCGGCCGGCGTGGGATCGCCTGTGGGCCGGATACCTCGAGTTCTACGAGACGAGCCTGCCGCCCGAGGTGAGCCAGGCGACCTGGGAGCGGCTGCTGTTCTCCGAACCCGCCATGTTCGCCTTCGTGGCCGAGCAGGACGGGGCGGTGATGGGGATTGTCCACGGTGTGCTGCGTCCGGCCACCTGGTCGGTGGGGCCCTACTGCTACCTGGAGGATCTGTTCGTCGATCCAGCCGCGCGCGGGACGGGCGCGGGGCGGGCGCTGATCGAGGCGGTCTACGCCCAGGCGGACGCCGCCGGCGCGGCGCGCGTCTACTGGATGACGCACAGGGACAATCCCGCGCGGCGGCTCTACGACCAGGTCGCGAGCGTCAGCGAATTCGTCCAGTATCGCCGCTGACGGCGGCGAGGGGCGGCGGACCGTGGATTTGCTGGCGCGCATCGCGCCCTTCTTCCTGTTGATCGGGCTGGGCGCGGCGGCCGGGCGGCTGAAGCTGCTCGACGAGGGCGGCTGGCGCGGGCTTTCGGCCTACACCTTCTGGATCGGCTTTCCGGCCCTGCTGGTCAGCTGGCTGGGCGGCGCGCCGGCGCCGAGCCGCGGGCTATGGACCTCGGTGGCCCTCTATGTCGGTGTGCTTGCCGCGATCATGGCGCTGGCCTGGGCGGTCGGCGCGGCCCTGCGCTGGCGGCCGGCCGAGCGGGCGGGGGCGGGGGCCTGCGCCGGGGTCGGCAACACCGCCTTCCTCGGCGCGCCGATCGTGGTGGCGCTGCTGGGTGAGTCCGCGCGCGGCCCGGCGATGGCCTTTGTCGCCGCCGACTTCAGCCTGCTGACCACCCTGGTGGCCCTGGGGTTCCTGCGCGCCGGGCCGGGGCGGGCGAGCGGGCGGGCGCGGCTGGCGGCGGTGGTGAACCCGACCGTGGTCGGCGCGGGCGTCGGCGTGGCGCTTAGCCTCACCGGCGCCAGGCTCTGGACGCCTGTGGGAACCGCGGTCGACCTGCTGGCCGCCACCGCCAGCCCGGTGGCGCTGGTCGCGCTCGGCGGGTTGATCGGCGCCCAGCGGCTGCTGCCGGACCGGCGCGAGGCCGGCCCGTTGACGCTGGCGCTGGGGCTGAAGCTCGCCGCCGCGCCGCTGCTGGTCTGGGCGGTGTTCCACTGGGGCCTGCCCGGCGGGGCCGAGGCGGCGACCGTCGCGGTGATGCTGGCCGGCTGCCCGACGGCGGTGAACGTCTTTGTCCAGGCGCGCGCCTTCGGCGTGTTCGAGGCCGGCGCGGCCCGCGCCGTCGGCCTGGGGGCGGTGCTCAGCCTCTTCACCCTGACGCTGATCGCCGGCTGGCTCGGCCATTGACTTCGGATCAATGTTCCTGTTTTGTTCGAACCTCAAGGAGGCTCGGATGATCGGCTATGTCACCCTCGGCGCGACGGATATGGAGGTGTCGCTGGGCTTCTACGACGCCGTGCTCGCCACGCTCGGATGGAAGCGGTTCGCGCGGCACGGCGACTTCGCCGGCTATGGCCCGGGCGGCGACGGCTCGGGCCAGACGGTGTGGGTCTGCAAACCCTTCGACGGCCAGCCGGCCCGCGCCGGCAACGGGGTGATGCTGGCGTTCAACGGCGAGACCCGCCAGCAGGTCGATGCGCTGCACGCCGCGGCGATGGCGAACGGCGGGGCGGACGAAGGCGCCCCGGGCCTGCGCGACCACTACGGCCCCAACTGGTACGCCGCCTATCTGCGCGATCCGGCCGGCAACAAGCTCGCCATCGTCTGCACCCGTCCGGCGGACTGATCGCCGAGGCCCAGGCGTGCGGGCGACTCTAGTTGTCGACGGTCTTGCTGACCGCCGTGCCGGCCGCGGCCCCGGCCGCCGCGCCGATCGGGCCGCCCACCACCGCCCCGGCGACCGCGCCGGTGGCGGCGCGCTGTTCGACATTGTGGCCGCAGGCGGCGAGGCCGCCGGCCAGGGCCGCGACAGTGAGAATGGGAAGGATTCTACGCATCCGGTGAAGCTCCACGGTAAGGTCGCCGGCGGAACGGATTCATCGGCCCGCGGTTCCCGTGTTTCGCGCAATCTTGATGTTGCGGTGCAACATAGGGGTTGCAAAACCTTTTGTTCACCGTCATAAGCGCGGCGAACCTCAGCAGCCTTGGCCATAGCGTTGACCGGCCGGGCTACGTTCTTCGACCTGCGGGATGCGGTCGGCGGACGTGTGTCCGGGGGGCGTTTTTGCCCTCGCCGCAAGGGACGCGTAAGTCTTGAAATTCCCCTTCGCAGCGCTCGCGGCTCCGCGCGCGCTCATTGGCGCAGCTATCGCCGTCGGCGCGCTTTCGGCCGGCGCGGCCGCCTACACAGTCTTCGACCGGCCCGCGCCGCAGCCCGCGCGGCTGCATCTGGCCAACGCGCCGGCCCCGGCGCCGGTTCCGGTTACAGCCGCCCAGCCGGTGAAGGTCGAGCCGCCGGCCCGCCTGCACCTGGCCTCGGTGCGGGCCGCGCCCGCGTTCGACGCCCGTTCGGCCACTCGCCGCGACCTGGAGTGCCTCACGGCCGCCGTCTACTACGAAGCCCGCGGCGAGAGCGCCGCCGGCCAGGCGGCCGTCGCCCAGGTCATCCTCAACCGCGTACACGACCCGCGGTTCCCCAAATCCGTCTGTTCGGTGGTCTACCAGGGCGCCGGCGGCCGCGGCTGCCAGTTCAGCTTCGCCTGCGACGGGGTGCTCGACCGCGCTGGCGGCGGGGCCGCCTGGGACCGCGCCCGCCGGGTGGCCGCCCGCGCGCTGTCCGGCTTCGTGATGGCCGAGGTCGGCAACGCCACCCACTTCCACGCCACCCGCGTCTCGCCGGGCTGGGGCTCGGGCCTGCGCCAGGTGGCGCAGATCGGCCTGCACGTCTTCTATCGCCCGGCCCGCGGCGGCGCACCCTACGTCGCGCCGGTCAAGCGCCAGCTCGATCCGGTCGACCAGCCCGAAGCCATCGAACTGGCCTCGCTGACCACGGCCCCGCCGGCGCCGGTGGTTCTGGAGCCTGTCGTGACGCCCGCCGCTGAAGCCGCCCCGGCGGTGACCGACGCCCTCAAGCCTGAAGTCTCCGCGCCCGCCGCCAAGCCCGCGGCGAGCGTCAAGCCGACGATGGCCGTCAAGCCGTCGGCCAAGCCCGCCGTTCCGGCGGACGCCAGCGTGTCGGCCGTGGTCGGCGCTTCGACCTAGGCCGCGCGGGCGGCCCGGCGCAGCGCCTGCGGCGGTTGGCCGAAGGCGCGCAGGAACGCCCGCCGCATGCGTTCCGGATCGCCGAAGCCGGCCGAACGGGCCACCTGCTCGATCGGCGCCGTGGTCGATTCCACACCATCGCGCGCCGCCTCCAGCCGCAGCCGTTCGATCGCCTTGGCGGGGGTGACCCCGGTCTCGGCGGCGAAGGCGCGGGCGAAGTTGCGCGGGCTCATCCCTGCGTGGTCCGCCAGCCGCTCCACGGTCAGCGCCTCGCCCAACCGCTCGCGCGCCCAGCCGAGCAGGCCGGAAAAGCGGCTGCGCTCGCCGGCCAGCTCCACCAGCGCCGAGAACTGCGACTGGCCGCCCGGCCGGCGGTGATAGACCACCAGCTGCTGGGCGGTGGCGCGGGCGATGGGCTCGCCGTGATCCTCGGCGATCATCGCCAGGGCCAGGTCGATGCCGGCGGTGATGCCGGCCGAGGTCCAGACCGGATCGTCGCGGGTGAAGATGCGGTCCGGTTGCAGGTCCACCCCCGGAAAGCGCCGTTGGAAGTCGGCGGTGCGGCTCCAGTGGGTGGTCGCCGCGCGTCCTTCCAAGAGGCCCGCGGCCGCCAGCACGAAGGCGCCGGAGCACACCGAGGCCGTGCGCCGCGCCCGCCGGGCCCCCGCGCGCACGAAGGCGAGCGTCGCCTCGCAGCTCATGGCCTGGCGCGTGCCGTCGCCGCCCGAGACCAGAAGGGTGTCGAACGCGCCGGCCTCGGCGTAGGGCGCGCTCGCCATCTTCACGCCGGCGGAGCTGGCCACCTCGCCGCCATCCGCCGAGAGCAGGCGGATCTGCGCCGGCCGGCCGACGTAACGGCCGGCGATCTCGAAGGCCGCGACCGGACCAGCCACGTCCAGCAGCTGGAAGTCCGGGAAGAGCACGAAGGCGATGGTCTGGGTCATGGCAATAAACGAGGGAACTTTGTCATTTCCGCCAGACGCTAGGCGCGGCAGGCTGCGCCGTCAATCGCAAGGAGCGACCGCCGTGGCCGAGGCCCCCTTCCACATCGTCTTCGCCGTCTATCCGGGCATGACCCACCTGGACTTCACCGGCCCGCACCAGTTTCTCAGCCGCGCGCCGAACTCGCGCACCACGGTCGCCAGCGAGGCCGGCGGGGCGGTGCCCGCCGACGGCCTGGTGTTCGCCGAGACCGCCCGGCTGGCCGATATCGAGACCTGTGACCTGATCTGCGTGCCCGGCGGCGTGGCGGCCACCGAGGTGGCGCTGGACGAGGCGTTCGTCGGCCAGGTGCGGCGGCTGGCGAACGGGGCGCGGTACGTCACCTCGGTCTGCACGGGGTCGCTGATCCTGGGCGCGGCGGGCCTGCTGCATGGCAAGCGGGCGGCCTGTCACTGGGCGTGGCGGGACTTGCTGCCGCTATTCGGCGCGATCCCGGACGAGCGGCGGGTGGCGCGGGACGGGAACATCATCACCGGCGGCGGGGTGACGGCGGGCATCGACTTCGCGCTCACCGTGCTGGCCGAGATCGCCGGCGAGGAGGTGGCGCAGGGCGTCCAGCTGGGCCTGGAATATGCGCCATCGCCGCCGTTCAACGCCGGCCGGCCGGAGATCGCGCCGCCGCAGATCCGCGAGCGCTACGGCAGGCTGATGGAGGCGATGAAGGCCCCGCGCGTGGCGCAGGCCGAGGCCGCCGCCGCGCGGATGGAGCGCCAGCCGGCTTGATGGCCAGGTGCGGCCGCGGGAGTTTCATTTGTCAGGGCGGAAGCCAAGCTTAGTTCGGCCAATAAACAAAGTCGTCCGAACCGTACTGTCCGATGAGGTCGATCCCGAACAGGGCGTCGTGCACAGCAACGTCCGTCAGGAAGGCATCGTTGGACTTGGCGTAGAGGCCGATGTCGGCCTTCACCGCTTCGCCGAGCAACCAGCCCACCATGGCCGCCTTCGTCCCCTCCTCGGTTTGCCCGTAGTAGGTGAAATATTCCGCGCGGGTCATGGTCACCTCGCCCAATTGAAACGCTGGGTCGAGGAGGGCGTGTATCTTGGCGTCCGAAGGTGTGCCACCGAAGATCGTTCTGTAAGCCTCTCGAGTCGCATCGAACAGTGACAGATTTCCATACTCTTGTTCAAAAGACTCCGCGCCTTCCCCGAAAACGCCGAGGTTTACGGCAAAATTGATGTATCGATTCTCGAGGCTGAAATACTGATAGTAGGCCGAGTTCAAATTGTTCGCATTGGGCCCTGTGGGCGAGACGAGATAGTCCATCCCCGCGGCTGAGGGCGTCTGGCCGATGAAGAACTGATAGGCCAAGGTGGCAACGGAAGCCGTCGCCCCAGCCATCGTTAGTATCGTGGAGAAGACGTCGGCTGGGCTCTTCGAGCCAATGTCCAGGTCGTTGATCAGGGCGGAGGCTGCGGCCTGGTGTGGGCCCGTCTGCGAGTCCTCGCGTAACACGCTGGCGAACCAGTCCTGCAACGTCAGATTCGCTGTCGAGAAGCTGGCGTCGTCGAACTGGATGGATTGGACATGGCGCAACAGGGTGGAGGTTTCCGCGACGCTTACGACGAGCCCCTCCAATGAGGGCGACATAGCGTACTGACCGGACGAGCCTGCGAATATGGCCGAATTGGCGTGACCCGCCAGGCCTTCCACCACCGCCGCCCCGGCG
Organism: Caulobacteraceae bacterium; assembly: GCA_020852035.1. Lineage (GTDB taxonomy): Bacteria > Pseudomonadota > Alphaproteobacteria > Caulobacterales > Caulobacteraceae > Phenylobacterium. The sequence continues at coordinate 5,562 of JADZBR010000053.1, read as the reverse complement.
GCGTCGATCAAAACGTCGAAGTCGCCGGCGATCGTGCCCAAAACGCCGTGACCGGCCGCGAGCATCGCCGCATCGATCGCAAGAGTGGACCCGCCGCCTTCCAGGGCGATCGATTTGACGCGGCCTTCGGTGAAGTCAAGTTGCAGGGCCGCCAGATTGCCGATCAGGTCATCGAATGTCATGGCGAAGACGCCCGAAGGAAACGGTCCGGTCGCCTTTTCGTAGATCGGCGCACCGTAATATGGGTCTTGGGCGCCGGAAGGGGTGACCAGCAGGTCATATCGGCCGTCGACCCATAGAAAAGTGGAATACCCACTGCCCACGCCCTGATCGGGAAAGATACTGGGATCAACGCGAATGAAATGACCGTGGCCATCGTTCAAATAGACCTCTGGACGCCCTCCGTCATCCTGTGAAATATCCGTCGCAGATATATCTGTTAGTCCATCCTGATCTAAGTCCAGAAATTGAACAGCTTTAGGTCCAGAGTGTTCATTTTCACCGATGATCTTGATGTTCGAGGTTACTAGGGATTCACCTTGCATTTCCAGGAAGAAGAAGTGGTTGGCGGGCTTTCCGTCCACCATATGATATCGCCCGTCGGGTCTGGGCGCGTCGATCTGACTTCCGCTGACGTTAGCCAGAATGACCGGAGGTTTCGTTGGGTCTGCAACGATCTGACCGAATATTCCGTAGAATCCTTGAAAGAAATCGACGCCATCGACGGACCGAACGGGAGTCCCCGGGGAATATTCGTCGTTCCAGGCGACGAAGTTCTCGATCAGATGGCTGGGGAAAGGGTCGTAGCTGCCGGCTAGGATCCAGTCTCCGGCTTCCCTTTCGGCGAGCGCGAAAACCTGGCCCGTGTTGTTGTAACCTATCGTAACTACGGAGTTTTCGGAAAGCACCACCGAGCCGCCGCCGTTCGTCGGCGCCTGACCTACCTCCTCAAAGCCATCGCCGGTGGCGTTCAGGCGAAAAACTGGGCGGGTGGTCACTAGCACTTCGTCGTTGCCAAAGCCTATGGAATTGCTGGGCGCATTGATGCCAGCCAGATAGACAAGGACGCTCGCCCCGGTCGAAACCACCTGAATGGAGCCGGATCCTCCGAATATGGGCTCGCCGAGATCGACGAGTTTGTAAGTTCCATCTGGTTGAGACAGATGAACTTGGGATTGCGCGAACTTGTTGCTGTCGCTGGCATCGACGCTTGCCCGGGCATCTTCCCGATTGGCCGCGATAATGATGTCAGGCTGGCCGTCTGCGTTGACATCGGCGACCACAATGCCCCCGGCGGCCCCCTTGAGCGACAGCACGTCGCCGGCAGACAGGCCCATCAGGTCTGTGGTGACGTCCACCAGCCTTCCGGAGGGCTCCACCCTGAAGATCAGCTCGCGATTAGGTGTCGACCCAAAAACGACCTGACCGGGGGGAATCTGAAATGCACTCAGATCTATAATCACATAGGTTTGGTCGCCGATCTGAAACGGCGTGACCTGATGGTAGACTAAATTGTAAGGCGTGGAAAAAAACGCATAGTACGGTCGAAAATCGGGAACACCGTCTGTAACAACTTCAAATCGAACTTCGGCCATGGCTGCCCCCGGGCGGCCAGACTAATCGCTCGTCAGACGCCCGACAACAGGATCAGGCGGGAAGTCTTGCCGAGCCTTTCAGGTGTCCGAGCGCTCCCGAGAGAATCAGCGGTCCTGCACGCTCTTCTGCGGGGTCAGGTTCTGGTTGATGTTCCCGAAGCGGCCCTGCTGGGAGAGGTTGGCGTCGGCGTCGCCCGCCTGGCCGGACTGCAGGCCGGTGCGCGCGTCGCGACGGTCCTGCTTGCCGCCGGAGATGTCCGGGCGTTCGCCGCGGAACGAACGCTGCTCGGGCGGGATGGGCGGCGACTTGCTGGTCATGGCGTCCTCCTTGTCGTGGGAGAACGGAGGCGGTCACGGGGTTGTTCCGAGGTTTTGGAGGGCGATCTGGTTGAAACGAGGCTAGGCGTTGCGTGGTTCGAGACGCGCTTCGCGCTCCTCACTATGACTGGGTTTCTTGCTGTCGTAGTCATCCTGAGGGCCCGCGAAGCGGGTGTCTCGAAGGACGCACGGCTGTTCAGCGAATAGCGGCGAACCTCAGAGGGCGTCGAGGCCGATGTCCAGCACCGGGGCGGAGTGGGTGAGGGCGCCGACGCTGATCACGTCCACGCCGGTCTCGGCGATGGCGCGGACGGTCTCGAGATTGACGCCGCCGGACGCCTCCAGCGTCGCCTGGCCCCTGGCGCGGGCGACCGCCTCGCGAAGGTCGGGCAGGCTGAAGTTGTCCAGCATCACCACGTCCGGGCGCTCGGGCAGCACCTCGTCGAGCTGGGCCAGGGTGTCGACCTCGACCTCGACCTTCACCAGGTGGCCGGCGAAGGCGCGGGCGCGGCGCACCGCCTCGGCGGCCCCGCCGCAGGCGGCGATGTGGTTGTCCTTGATGAGGATGGCGTCGTCGAGGCCGAAGCGGTGGTTCACCCCGCCGCCGCAGCGGACGGCGTGTTTCTCCAGGGCGCGCAGGCCGGGGGTCGTCTTGCGGGTGTCGGTGATCCTGGCGGTCGTGCCGGCGACGGCGTCGACATAGGCGCGGGTCAGGGTGGCGACGCCGGAGAGGCGGCCGAGCAGGTTCAGGGCCGTGCGCTCGGCCGAGAGCAGGGCGCGGGCGTTGGCCTCCACGCGCGCGAGGACGGCGCCGGGCCGTAGGGCGTCGCCGTCGGCGGCGGTGAGCTCCACCTTCGCGGCCAGGTCGAGGGCGTGGATCGCCAGGCGCACGCAGGAGAGTCCGGCGACGACGCCGGGCTTGCGGCTGACGAAGGCGGCGGCGAGGCGGGCGTCCGGATCGATGCAGGCCTGGGCGGTGAGGTCGCCGGCGCGGCCGAGATCTTCGGCCAGCGCGGCGCGGACGATCGGTTCGATGAGGAGGTCGGGGAGGGGCGGGATCATGGGTGTGGAGATGCCTTGCGTCCTTCGAGACGCCCGCTTCGCGGGCTCCTCAGGATGACGAGTTCAGTAGCGCACAAACGGCGTCATGGTGAGGAGCGGCCCGAAGGGGCGCGTCTCGAACCACGCAGGGCGGCGCGGCTGCGGTTCACTCCGCCGCCATCCGGGCGGCGGGCGCGAGGTCGGCGAGGCGCACGAGCGTGCGGTGCGGCGCGCCGGTCCGCGGGAAGTCGGCGCGATAGTGGCCGCCGCGGCTCTCGCGGCGGTCCAGCGCGCAGGCGGCGACCAGCCGGGCGGCGACCAGGGCGGGGGCGTCGCCGACGCGCCCGGCCGTGGTGTCGATTTCGCCGAGCAGGCGGGTGAGGCCGGTGGCGTCGCGCACCACGCCGGCGTCGCGGCTCATGGCCTTGCGCAGGCGCTGCAGGTCGGCGTCGGGCAGGTCCGGGGCGGCCTTGGCGGCGAGGGGGCGGCCGGGGGCTGCGGCGCTCTCGCGGGCGGCTTCGCCGGCGCGGCGGCCGAAGACGGCGGCTTCCAGCAGGGAGTTGGAGGCCAGGCGGTTGGCGCCATGCACGCCGGTCGAGGCGCACTCGCCGGCGGCGAAGAGGCCGGGGAGAGAGGTTGCGCCTGTCGCGTCGGTGGCGATGCCGCCCATGTGGTAGTGGCAGGCCGGCGCGACGGGGATCGGCTGGACGCGCGGGTCGACGCCGCCGGAGAGGCAGGCGGCGAAGACGCCCGGGAATTCCTCCGGGAAGTGCGCGCCCACGGCCTCGCGGGCGTCGAGGAACACCTTTCGGCCGGCGGCGATCTCGGCGTGGATGGCGCGGGCCACCACATCGCGTGGGGCGAGCTCGGCGTCGGGGTGATAGCGCGGCATGAAGAGCGCGCCGGTCTCGTCGATCAGCCGCGCGCCTTCGCCGCGCAGGGCCTCGGTGGCCAGCGGCGCGGGGTCGCGGCCGAGGGCGATGGCGGTGGGGTGGAACTGCACGAACTCAGGGTCGGCGATGGCGGCGCCCGCGAGGGCGGCCAGGCCCAGCCCCTCGCCGCGCAGCTCCGGTGGGGTGGTGGTGACGGCGTAGAGGCCGCCGATGCCGCCGGTGGCCAGCACCACGGCGTCGGCGGTGATCTGGGTCAGGCGGTGGCCGTCGTCGGCGACCACGCCGCGCACGCGGCCTTCGGCGTCCTGCACCAGGCCGCGCAGGCGCACGCCGGTCTTCACCTCGATGTGCCGCTGGGCGAGGGCGTGGGCGACCACGGCGGCCATGATCTCGCGGCCGGCCTGGTCGCCGCGCACGCGGGCGACGCGGGCGCGGGAGTGGGCGGCCTCCAGGCTGACGGCGAAGCCGCCGTCGGCCGTGCGGTCGAAGGGCGCGCCCAGCGAGGCCAGCCAGCGCACGGCCTCGGCGCCTTCGCCGGCCAGCAGGGCGGCGACCTCGGGATCGACCAGGCCGGCGCCGGCGGCGACGGTGTCCTGCGCGTGGAGGGCAGGGGCGTCGGCCTCGGTGAGGGCGGCGGCCATGCCGCCTTGCGCCCGGGCCGAAGAGCAGCCCTGGGCCAGGGGGGTGGGCGAAAGCCCCAGCGCTGTCGCCGGCGCGGCGGCGATGGCGGCGGAGAGGCCGGCGAGGCCGGCGCCGACCACCAGGACGCCGTCGTGACGGAGGCGGTCCATCAGGCTTGCCTCCGCGCGCCCTTCTCCCCTTGCGGGAGAAGGTGGCCCTCGCGGAAGCGAGGGTCGGATGAGGGGTCGAGGTTGCGATCCGCGTCGAAAGCGTTGATGCCGGGTGCTGTGGCGAGGTCTGAGGGACCCCTCATCCGGCGCTTCGCGCCACCTTCTCCCGCAAGGGGAGAAGGGACAGCGGCGGCCGAGGCCAGGGTCATCAGATCAACTCCACGTCGACGTGGTGGCGGGCCTTGACCAGGTCGTAGCGCGCCGGGATGGCCGGCGGCGGCAGGTCGACCATGCGCTGGACGGCCAGGCGCGCGCGTTCGGCGATGGCGGGATCGACGGTCACTTCGTGGCGGTCGTGAAGCAGGGCCTCATGGATGTTCTCGAGCGTGATGCGCTTCATGTGCGGGCAGAGGTTGCAGGGGCGCACGAACTCGGTCCCCACCGCGTCGGCGGCGACGTTGTCGGCCATCGAGCATTCGGTGATCAGCACGACCTGCTTGGGGCGGCGCTGGATGACGTAGTCGTTCATCGCCGCGGTCGAGCCGGTGAAGTCGGAGACCTCGATCACGTCGGTGGGGCATTCGGGGTGCGCCAGCACCTCGGCGCCCGGGTAGGCGTCTTTCAGGTCGAGGATGTCCTGCGCCGTGAAGCGCTCGTGCACTTCGCAGCGGCCCTTCCAGGCGATGATGCCGATGTCCGTCTGGCGGGCGACGTTGCGGGCCAGGAACTCGTCGGGGATCAGGATCACCCGGCCCACGCCCCACTCGCGGGCGACGTGCTCGACCACCTGCACGGCGTTGGCGGACGTGCAGCAGACGTCGGTCTCAGCCTTCACGTCGGCGGTGGTGTTGACATAGGTGACGACCGGCAGGCCCGGATAGCGCTGCTTGATAAGGCGCACGTCGGCGCCGGTGATCGAGGAGG